>JAPPIL010000219.1 GCA_028877195.1 Pseudomonadota bacterium | reverse complement strand
ACAGCCGCTTGTGCCAGGACACCCTTGCTTTGTCCATCATCTATCTCAAATATGAATGCCAAAAGGCACTCATATTTGAGTAGAGAACACTGTCGCCGATAGGCGTGATAACCATGTGCTGGTATTTATCAGAATCAGGAAAAATTATTTTCGCTTCGAGCGCTCGTAGAGCGACTAACGCCTTCTCGTATAAATAAAAGGGGAAAGAGGCGTTGCTTATGCAACAAAACCCTGCCAACCTAATCAATGCCGACTTAAATACCAGCCCTCATAGACACGGCGCTCATGGATAGTTGTCCAAGCCGCACCTGCATAGACCTTGCCGATGGCGTTGAGGTCAGCATCATCCATGTCGGCTTCAGCCTTGACGATGATATTCAGCTGGTCAACGCCCCTTGCCTTGTTCTTAAGATTATCTAAATCACTTTTGGCAGCCGCCAACGTCTCGTAAAACTGCACACCATAGCGCTTAAGAGCTGCTTGTTGGCGGTTTTCAGACTGGGCTGCCCTGCTACCGTCGCGTCTCCCGCGCCGTGGGTCGGTTTTACGTCTGCTGCGCGTTCTTTGCAAAACTATTCAGAGGATTTGGGTTTGCTGCTTACAATATGATCAATAATGCCATACTCCAACGCAGCTGCCGCCGACATGTAGTTATCCCGTTCAGTATCAGCCATAATAGTTTCTAAATCTTGCCCAGTATGGGAAGATATAATTTCTGCCATCCGCCGTTTCAAATACACTATTTCTTCCGCTTGAATTTCAACATCAGTCGCCTGCCCGCGTGCTCCACCGATTGGCTGATGAATCATAATCCTGGTATTTGGCAACGCAAATCGCTTGTCAGGTTCACCCGCAGTCAGTAGCAATGCCCCCATGCTCATGCACTTACCGTAGCCGTAGGTGCAAACGTCGGCATCAATCGATTGCATAGTATCGTAGATCGCCATACCCGCATACACCTCACCGCCAGGCGAGTTGATATAAAAAAGAATGTCTTGATCCGAATCTTCACTATCCAAAAACAATAGTTGTGCAACGACAGAGTTTGCAATCACGTCGTTCACTCCTCCGTTTAAGAATACAATCCTTTCCTTCAACAAACGCGAATAAATATCCCAAGACCGCTCCCCCCTAGCAGTGCTCTCCACCACCACAGGCACTAAAGCACTCTGCGGAGCTCTCGCTGCTACCTGCATACTAAAGATGCTGCCAGCTGTTATACTCAAAGATAATAAAACCTTAAACATTGTCATCCCCGTTTAATTAAATTCTGCTAGTCGTCTATAATAAAACAATTTAATTAAAACCAGTATATTATGTTTTACCGATCTCCATTGATTAAATTTAATAAATTAAACAAATAGTTGCCCGCATGCGGCACTGATGTCGCTCCCTTTGCTGAAGCGCACCATAGTGCGAATATTTTGTTTAAACAGGCAGTCTTGGAAGCGTTGCACATCTTGAATGGAAGTTGGAGTAAAGCGCCCATTGCGGATAGGATTGTAGATGATGAGGTTAACCTTAACTTCCATGCCCTCTAGTAATTCAGCAAGCGCTTTAGCATCATCAATGCTGTCGTTCACCCCTGCGAGCAAGGTATACTGTGCCAAAAAATTACGCCCATGCTGCTGCAAAATAGCCAGCGAAGCACGCAAAGACCACTTCTTCTCGGCCGGGATGAGTTTAGCACGCTTGGCGAGGTCGGCAGCATGAATGCTAATCGCGATGTTTAAATTTGGATAAATCCCCAGCAGTTTACGCAATGCATCGGGATTACCAACACTAGAGACTGCTATTTTACGCAATGGCAACTGCAAGCCATGAGCGTCGGTGAGAATAGCAATGGCATCGACGAGTGCATCGAGATTATCCAATGGCTCGCCCATCCCCATAAAGACGATATTGGTGATGGTGCGTTGGTGGTTGTGTATCCGCAGCCAATCGCGTGCGAGCAGGTATTGTGCCACTATCTCATGTGTTTGCAACTGGCGCTTTAATCCCATCCGCCCCGTTTGACAGAAGGAACACCTTTGTGCACACCCAACTTGACTGGAAACACACAAGGTGGTGCGATGTTTTTCAAAGATTATTACCGTCTCAACGGCGAGCTTATCAGCAAGTTCCACCTGCATCTTAACTGTGCCATCACTGTCCGATACCTTGAGTTGCGCTATGAACGGCAACTCCCAACTACAAGCATTGACGATAAACTGCTGCAACCTGTGTGGCAACGGCGCATTGCGATAGATAAATGCCAAGACATGCCCTGCATGCATTGGTTTGAAGTTGTGTGCTAATAGATAGGAACGCAGCTGCGTGGGTGTGAAGGCATAGACGCTAGGCTGATGTTTCTCGCTCTTGATGGCGGGTTTCAAGTTGTTCAGCCATGTGGTTGAGTTTGCCTGCCAGTCTGGACAGCTCGTCGGTTTTCCTGACACTGATGCGTTGGTGATACTCACCCCCTGCAACTAGATCGACAAAACGTTCAATAGACACCAGTGGCCCATAGTAGTTATGAGTAACCTTAAAAACAACCGCCATAATCACCAGCACAAACGCAGAAAACAACACCGAAACTTTGATGATATTGGTGCGAAACACTTCGTTGGTCATCATTTCCCACTGCATAGCGGGGCCGACAACCTCAAAGATATTCATCACATGCAGATACTGCTGCCAAAACGCCAGTATGAACAAGAATAGCGCTAGCCCTGTGAAAACAAACGAAATGAGGATTACATAGATACCGATTTTGAACTGTTTGAACGGCTCAATTAAAGCCGACGTGAACTTGCGTTTCTGCGCTGACTTAACAGAGGTACCTTGTTTACCAGTGCTACCTTGAGGTGCTTTTGTTTCTTCACTCACAACACAACTCCACAATCCACCGACTTTCGTTGCACATGCATCCCCCGCACCCCCATTGTATCAGAATCTACGCCAGCTTCACAAAGATGTTGGGATGCATGAGTTGTTTTGATAATTATTTCTTGCTAGGACGTAAAACAATCACTAAACTAAAGCGAAGTAGTTTATATGGTTTTTGCTATGCATGGTTCAAGACATCGCCGAAAACACCCCAAAGGACGAAGAAAAATAGGACAAAAGCGTCGTCGCATGTTGCGTAAGAGAAGAGCGCTGCGCACATAGGCTGGATGCCCTTATTTTTCAGGCTCTCTACGATTATCATCCACATTTATTTTGTCTGCACGACCAGAGCAAGGTAATCTTATTAATGTGGATTAATCGGTCGCAGGGATTCATGCTTGATTTTGTTGAAGCGTTAGAGGAACTGATCACTTCTGACCGTGATTGTAAGGAGTGGGAGCTTGGCAAGGTAGCTAGTTTTTGTAATCAGCCCTGCCATAAAGTCATCGAATATCTGACCTCCGCACTCAACGAAGACATCAATGCCAGAGAGCCGCTATCGCGCGGTTGTCTGCTACAGGTGTTGGTAATTTTAAAAGAAAAGAGCAAACCACAATTACTTGCTCGCCAGCAACTGCTCGCACGCAAACAAGAGCAAGCCCGCAAAGCCTATGAGGGTATGATGAAACGGGTGCGCGAGTCGCAAAGCAAGCAGGATTGGCACAAGGCCTATCGCTCGGTAAGTTATTTTGCTGGTGAGAGTGCCAGCTACCTGACCCGTGAAATACAATCGGTGCTGTATAATGACTGCCTATATCTTGGCAGCAAGGCAAAGATGAACCTGCAAGAGCTTGGCAGTTGGTTGTATCAAGCAGTGGACATAGCGTTGAGCGAACCAACCCCAGAGTCGGTGATGGATGCTGTTGACATTGTTGAAACCTATAAAGATATATTTCTTACTCACAACCACAAGGGTGGTAGTAAGCTCCTACAAAATGTTCTCGCCCCGCTCAAGGAGCAGGCTATGCTCAACAATGTGCCGTTGCCAGAGGTGTGCTAGGTCTTCTCATAGCTGTAGCTAACCCTTATCTGCTTGGTATTGTTCGGCAAGGAACTGATTATCACCAAGTCCTTACCTGTGAAACCATACTGTTCTTCGGTGAGTGTTTGCACTGTATCGTCATCTAGAACAATACTAACTTCTGCTTTCTTGCCATCATGTGTATGTTTCAAGGTAAAGCGCGACTGGTAGATGCCATCAAGTCCAATTGATATATCCTTCAAGACACTTTCATACTGCTGCTCACTGCTCTTAACAGCCTTGACACTGGCAAATAGTGGTTCGCCAGCCTTATCCTTCCAACTCAAAAACTTGCTTTGCTTCGCTGGGTTTAGAAAACCGTAAAGTTTAGCAGTAACGCGTGGCACATAATCCATCAGCTTCAAAATATCATACAGTTCTTGTAGTTCACACTGGTCGTTAGGATCAACTTTATCGCACTGGTGATCTTCATCGGTAACGATAATTATCGCTAAAGCACTCTCCTTGCCTTTGCGTCGCCAAGTTACGGGTTCACTATCGTTGCCACAGCCATCTTCCTCCAACGGCATACCGCGTAGCGCTCTGATTGCAACCTTGATCGCTTCTTCCTTGTCGCCTGTTTTATGGCTAACAGCATTGATTGTATCGGCAAACTTGGCACGGTCATCTTGTGGTGTGATTATAGCAAGTAGGCAATGACGAATATCGGTAGTGGCTATCGCAATCTGCCAATCACGATCATTGATACTATCAAGTAAAGCATCAAGCTTGCCAGCCAAAGCCGCACGCGCTTCACTCATGGAGCTAGAGTTATCAACAACAAGAAGTATATCAAGCTTATCACGGTTCTCACTATCAACATCAAAGTCTTGCGTTTGCCAATCGCCGTTGTAGTTGAATCCTGCACCAGCTATGGTGTTTTTGCCGCCACCACAAGCAGCGAGACACACCAGTAACCACCACATATGACGCATACATCACCCCTTGCCTATTCTGCAGGTCTCTTATCGTCTCAAGACCGTTCAGCCTTAAGACGATAGGTTGAGTAAGTGGCGGAGGGAAGGAAGGATGAAGTTTTTTTACCTAGCGGTTATTGCTTGTTTCCTGTGGCAGTGTAAGTGGATGGGCAAAGACAGTGATGTCGCGACGATCAGAACCGCCGACGATGCTTTGAAGATCGCAACCAACTATATCGGCGATGCAAACTGCAAAGCACAGCATGGCACTGACCAAGATAGTGCTAATGCCGTCATCGTTGATAATGCCGAAAAAGTTTGGAATCTAGGCACACATCTTTTGAATGGCAAGAACGGTGAGTTGGTTAGCGAGGAATATAAACAATTGCGGAACAGGCATGGATTGCAGTTTTCAGGCGATAAGTTTTTTGGCAAAGTTAGTGGCAACACCCTTGCGATGGAAAATATCCAAGATAATTGCCGTCGCCTAGTGTTGAGTGTGGATTCGGATTGGCCACCGACTATTCAGTTTCATCAGGGGTTTGCTCTGCAAGAGCAGTGGCAAGGGTTTGATGACATCAGATTGCCAGAGTTCGGTGATTTGACTTGCTTAACTGACCGACCGTTTTGCACCTTCAGCAATATAAATAACAAAGCAACAGGGCACAAACGCTACTTTACTCTAATCTGGCCTGACCAAAACACCAAAGAAGTAAGTGCTACGGTCAACTGGATCGCAAACGGCAAACAGTCTGCCACCATCACGATTCCTAACCTTACTTACAGCAATGCAACACCTAACGCGTGGCATGCTCCCACCGTAGGTGAGGAGTTAGCTAACAGTCTGTCTGTCTCTTACAAGCTTAATCGTAATTTCAAAAGAGATATGCTGAACTCACGGCAAAGCAAAGTAGGAAACACCACCTGCTCTATTTCTACCGCCCGTCAGAGTGAGAAGGCGTATATTTTGACAGGTGCAGTGGTTCTTGACTCATCAACAGCTGGTATTAGCACTGGCAAGCAAAATGTATCAGCCAATCTGCCAGCAAGCATCACATCAGAAAAAACCTACCATTTTAGCAACTATGAAGGCATCAGGTTCAATCTTGCCTGTAGCACGTTCTTCAACTACTACGACCCGAAAACAGATAGTGTCAATCACAAAAAAGAAAACGGCATTAGCAACATCCAACCAGGACAACAGGTATGTATTGAATTTGAAAACAGCTTGAAGCTCATCATGCGCTACCCGACCAATAAAGAAGGATGCGCACCGAGCACACCGATTATCTTTTATTTTTAGCCTGTAGCGTTGCACAGACAACACTTGTATAGTTGTGAGACATGTGTTGGTATTATCAAAGTTGTGAAGATGATGTTTTGGGAGCAATGAGGTCAGGCATGCTTCACAAGTAGAGCCTCCTCACGGCAAGAATGGAACATATCCCTTTAGAGCAGCCGATCGTCGAGCTTGAGGAGCGTATTGCGATGCTTCGGCACTTGATGCATACGCAAGGCATCGACAAAAGCAGTGAAATAAAAAAGCTTCAACAGCAAGCTAAGAGGTTACGCAGCAAGATATTTAGCAGGTTATCCGCTTACGATACGGTAAAACTTTCACGCCACCCACAACGACCAAACAGTCTTGAGATTATCAAGACCATTAGCACCGAATTCATTGAGATGCATGGCGATCGCCACTTTTACGACGATAGGGCAATTGTCGGCGGACTGGCACACTTTGATGAACAGTCCGTGATGTTTATCGGGCATCAAAAGGGACGCGGCACTAGCGAAAATATCACCCGCAACTTCGGCATGCCAAAACCCGAAGGATACCGCAAAGCCTTGCGTCTCATGCACTTGGCAGCAAAATTCTCCTTGCCAATCATCTGCTTCATCGACACCCCTGGCGCTTACCCAGGTATCGGTGCCGAAGAACGCGGGCAGTCAGAAGCAATCGGTCGCAACATTCTTGCGATGGCACGCCTATCTGTGCCGATTATCGCCATCGTCATTGGCGAAGGTGGTAGTGGCGGTGCACTTGCCATCGGTGTGGCCGATCGCACTCACATGCTCAAGTATTCCATCTACTCGGTTATCTCACCCGAAGGATGTGCCTCAATCCTGATGAAAAATGCTGGGCAAGCAACCGAAGCCGCCGCCGCGCTCAAACTAACCGCCACGCACGCACTAGAGTTGGGTCTAATAGATTCAATCATCGACGAACCGCTAGGCGGTGGACATTGGAATCCTGCCGACGTTGCCAAAAACATCAAAGATACGATCCGTGCAGATTTACAGGAACTTGCCAAGATAAACGCCCAAGACTTGCCACACTATCGCAGCAAAAAGTTTGCCGATGTCAAGTTCTACTCTGAATAGCATCACCCTTACTCCCAACCTTATCGCAGGACAGCACATCTGTGCAGGCAGTAGCGACAAGTCAATCACCCATCGTGCCCTTATCCTTGCCGCCTGCGCAGAAGGGACAAGCCACATCTACCACGCAAGTATGGCAGCTGACTGCATGAGCACGCTGAACGCTTGTCAGGTGTTGGGAGCAGAGATTGTGGTGGCTGCCGACCATTGCCGTATCACCTCTGCGGGTGCACAAAAGTTCAAATCACCACAACAGGTGTTGGATTTTCACAACAGTGGCACGACGGCGCGCCTCCTCGTCGGGCTATTAGCAGCACTGGCAGGAAGATTTTTTATTTGCTGCGGTGATAAGAGTTTAAGTGTGCGTCCGATGCGGGAATTGATCTCCCTTTTGCGCGATATCGGTGCACAAATTATGGCACGCAACGACGACCAACACTTGCCACTAGCGATTAGCGGCACAACCTTAACGCCACGTCGCTTGCGTTTTGATACCGCTTCGGCACAGCTCAAATCCGCCTTGCTCCTCGCAGGCATGCATGCCGAGGCTGGACAAATGCATATCAACCTCCCGTCCGGCACGCGTCAACACACGGAAGAAATGCTGCGGATGGCAGGCGTTGACTGTCATTGGCAAACACAACAGGAACGCCAACTCCTAACCCTGACATGTCCCTACTCCTTGCCACCACTGCGATTAAAAATTCCTAACGACCCATCTTCGGCCGCCTATTTTGTCGCCCTTGTCCTTTTATCACCTGTGCCAATGCAAGTTACGCTGCGCAACCTTTGTGCTGACCCTAACCGTCTTGGTTTTGTAGAAGTTATCAAAGCGATGCAAGGTGATGTCCGCTTGACAACTGCTATAGACAACCGCGGCTATGCTACCCCTGTCTGCGATCTGACTGCATGTAGCGGCAATCAACTGCAAGCTGTGATGTTAGAACAGGCAATCGTGCCTAAAATAATCGACGAGGTTATGATTCTCGCATTGCTTGCAGCTTTTGCAACAGGTGAGTCGCAATTCAAATCCTTATCAGCACTACGCAGCAAAGAAAGCGATCGCCTCACCGCAATTGCTGTGTTCATCAATAATATCGGTGGTAAAGCAACTATCCTCGCGGACGCTAGCCTCATCGTGCAGGGGACATTTGGCATCGGTGATAAAACCAAACGCCCTCGTTCCTTTACCTATGACCCAGCTGGCGACCACCGCTTAGCAATGACGGCTAGTATTTGTGCGTTGCTTACTGAGTCCACCTGCACTATCCATCAACCTGCTTGTGTGGGTGTAAGTTTTCCTGACTTTTTTGCGCAACTACAAGCCTTGCATAGCAGGGCGTAAAAATTTTCTCCTCCTCATTGCGTAACGAACAGCGAATACTCCCAAGTAGCGCTGCCACGCATAACCCACTGCTGCTGTCCCAGTGCGGCACGGTTGGTTGCACTATGCCATTGGGTAAAGCTATTGCCTGTAACAAGCCAACACTTCGCACCCAATTCACAGAGGGTATTCACCGTGTCAGGGTGGGTGTTGCCGATGAATCTTTGGCGTTGCTGGTGTTGCCCCTTTACTAGCTTGTAGTAACCGTTGTTGCATGCAGCTGAACTCGCAGTTGGTAGAACCAGCACCTTGATGTCATCGCCTTCATTGATCGAGGCGGGCAAAGGCATCGGATTACCATTTTTGTCATCCACCTTTATGCGCAAGACGTTGGTGGAACAAGTGCCGCTGTTTTGCCAACTATAGTTGTAAATCGTTCCAAACTCTAGGTTATCGCCTGCAATTACTGTCGTTGCTGCAAGGTCGTTCAACTGTGCGCTTAACTTCCAAGCTCTGATCGTGTCTGCACTGATGCCACTGGTAATGGATTGCGTTGCTTCTGCAATGCCACTGCTGTTTGTTATCACTTTAGTAAAGCTAATCGTCTTTTGCTGTTCGCCACTATCAATTGCTAAAGTGAAGACCACCGCAACATCAGAGGCGGGATTTTTTTGGGTATCCAATACCTTTATCGCAACGGTTACCATATCATTCTGGTCGTCAAAAGCAGATGTGGCCGACACAATAGTTAAGCCTCCACCTACTTCGACTGGCGGCGGTGGTGTTTGTGGGGTTGAAGGCTGCGTGGTTGTTCTTGTGCCATCTGTGCCACCCGTGTTGCCATTATCATTACCATTGTTGCCGTTATCTACGCCAGTCAAGGGCTGTCTATCCTTGCCTTGCACCTGCCCGCTAAACCTTGCGTCCGATGAACACCCCAAGAGCAAAATTAAAATCACAAAAAATAGCGCTGATACCCTAATCAAAACCATACTCATAAGTAGCCAAATGACGAGACAACCTGCTCCCCTATCGGCAAACTTGACACATAACTTGACTGTTTTTTGTGATGAGCGACACCTATAACCTCTTGCTATAAGATACTGATAACGCTAGAATAGCTTCGCTTTCCGCGTTGATCCGCATCAGATGTGGGTCTGTGATGTATAAATCTGTCGTTGATAGTTGCTTTAGTTTTCCGCTGTCATTGCTTGGCAAGTCCAATCATTTTGTTACGGCCGACGATGCTCTCAAACGCAAGATACTTCTACTGCCCGACTCACGTTGGCATATCAACAGTAGGAGATTTGTCTTGGTCATCGGCGAGCAAGGGGTCGGCAAGAAAACACTCGTTCACTACGCTTGGCGGAAGTTACGACAAAGGCATCGTCCGCTTGTTGGGGTGAACTGCACTCGGCTCAAGAACGTTCATCACCTTGAATTGTATTTTGATCTCGCTGCAGGTGGCGATTTGTTTTTGGAAGACCTGCAGGTCTTGCCAGCATTGCTACAACAAAGATTGCCGTTGTTGCAGGCAAGGCATAACAACGTGCGTTTGCTTGCGACAGCTGACTCTGTTTGCTGTAAGTTGGATGCTGCGATAATTTCTATCCCATCATTGCCAGCGAGAAGAGCAGACCAACGTCTATTGTTGAATTACTTTCTTCGCCATACCTTTCCGCACATACATCTACAGGCTGCGGTTGAGGACAGGATATGTGCCCAGCAATTTGCCACCGCGAGCGAGATATACAGTTACTTAACCAATTTAGCATTTATCTGCTCCTATACTGGTTATCGTAATGTCGATGTGCAGATGCTACGATGGGTTGATGAGTGTAACGCAACGGAACGATTGCAGTTGCAAATAATGTATCTTATCAGCAACAGTGGCATGCATCAGTTGTTAGAGGAGCATAG
The DNA here is from genome assembly GCA_028877195.1 of Pseudomonadota bacterium. Classification (GTDB taxonomy): domain Bacteria; phylum Bdellovibrionota_B; class Oligoflexia; order Oligoflexales; family JAPPIL01; genus JAPPIL01. Next base: position 7,409 of record JAPPIL010000219.1, on the reverse strand, counting down.
TTTGCCAGAGTTATGTCAATTGTTGGAGAACTCGTTGATTGCTAACTCCCTATTGGAAGCGGGACACAATCAAGTGGTAGCAAGTCGTATCCTACGCATCCCAGCTACGACGTTATCGTCAAAGAAAGCAAAACTGCCCTTTATCTTACAGAAGGGAACAAGGCTAAAGACTAGCTCACGATACGGTGCGCAAAATAATTTGCGAGGATCATGATCGCGGTGTTGACCTCTCATACGCAAGTGGCAAAAAAATTACAGCAGCGCCTTGTTGCGAGCGGCGACAAGCAGAAGAAAGCTTGGTATGAGAATTACATCAAGCATAACACACGCTTTTGGGGTGTCCCTCTACCGCAAGTAGAGCGAGAATTTAAGCTGTGGCATCATGAACACAACCTTGCTGACAAAACCCCCGACCAACTCTTAACATTGGCAATGCACTTGTTAGCGCAAAGACACACAGAAGCAAAGCTCGCAGCAATCTTACTGCTGGAAAAACATGTATGCCTATCGTTGTCGTGGAAGCTACTGTCCAGCAAGTTTCGTCTATTGTGGGAACGTGAATTGATCCATGACTGGTATGTTTGCGATGCGTTTTGTTTGCGGGTTTTACGCAAGATGCTGGTCAAACACGAAAATACTTATGCGCGGCATCTGATTAAGCAGTGTGGTGCTCCGTATGTTTGGCAGGCAAGGTCAGCGGTTGTGCCTTTTGTCGGCAACACCGAAACTTACGGGGAGTTGGTTTATGCCGCTTGCGCTCGTCTTATCAAGCGCGACGAGCGGTTCGCTAAAACCGCTGTTGGTTGGTTATTACGAGAACTGTCATGTCATGACCCAGACACGACGACGGCGTTTCTGTTCAAGTATCGCAAACATCTAACCACTGAAGTTATGGACAATGCATTAAAATACTTCTCTCTTCCTCACAAACGAGCAACCAAAGAAGCTTTGCGAGCAGGGTGAAAAACACGCGGGATAGGTGTTACAAAATTCGCTGCTGACCTCTCTTTAATTCAAGACATCGAAAGCTTTCTTCGCGTTTTCTATTGAATCAACAGCTTTATCGATAAGTAAAACCCTCCACTTGTCCATGCGTTGTGTGTTTGCTTGCACTTCGATCGCTCGCTACAATAGGCTACAACTCACATATTTTTTTGATACCTTTGACAAAAGCATGGAAACTAGCCGATGTGTTCGTGCTTATGGAAAGATGACGAGCAATGTCTCGTGATCCAGATATTTTTTGGTATGCTTCACGGGTTATTTTACGCAACTCTTCTGATGGTTTCAGAATACTATCAGGTTCTCGGTACTTCTTCTTATTGCGATAAGCAGTAAGATTTTTTAGTTCAAGTGCCTTTTCTACAGCCTCCAAATCGCCAAAATACCAACTCTCTAATTCACAGCAAGCAACTCTGATAAGCACTGGCGATTTGTCAATTTCTGCGCATTTATCATGAAGTTTACTTTTCAGCTCCCGACAATCATCTTGGTCTTGGTCAATAAGGATTACAAAAGCACTATCAGGATTAAGCCATCCCCTCAAACGGCACATAAATTTTTTTTCTAAATCCTTCTTGCCCTGAAAGGTTATGTAATTAAATTTCACATGACCGTGGTTGCCAAGAATACGAGGCATCAAAACCTGAAGCAATTCTTTTTCTGATCGTCCTTCTAAAAAAAATACGAGGTTGGTCATTCAATCACTGTCTGCTTCATCAAAGAACCCTTCACTCCAGAGTTGCCCCATTTTTGCTCCATCGGACATGTATTGTGCAAGTTGTTGATTGTTCTTCGCCCTTTGTATAATCGTATAACCTGATTCTTTTTGTAGCCAGAACACTTCTTCTAAATCGGTAGCATTGAGAAAATCTGGCGAATGAGTTGATACAAACACTTGTCCGCCGCGATGGGCATAAGATCTAAATTCTTCTGCTATTTCTTCCAATAATCGCGGGTGAAGCTGATTTTCAGGCTCTTCAACACACAGAAGTGGGTGCGGAGAAGGGTCATAGAGCAGTGTTAGGTAGGCAAGCATTTTGATTGTGCCATCCGATACAAAGCGGGCAAGAAAAGGATCTTCAAAACAACCATCCCTAAACTTCAATAGAATACGACCTTCTTCAGTTTGTTTAGACTCAACACTAGAGATGCCAGGGATACGTTCAGACAGCTTCTTAATGATTTTCTTAAATGTTTTTGGGTGTTGATTATGAAGATACTCTATAACCTGCGATAAGTTCTCTCCTTCCCGTGAAAGGTGCTCGGCATGCCCTACTTCCTGTTCAGGGCGTGCCCTGCTGATATGAAAATCAGAAATATGCCAACGCTCAATGAGATTACCCAAAGCCACCGCAGCAGGGAAACGTTCAAACTGGGCGATACCCTTAATGGCAAGAATGTCGGGTGATTTTAATGTTTGCTCCTCACGTTCTAACTCTGTTTCATTCTCTACTTTGTCTAATTCATTGATAACCGCACTGCCTTTGCCGTTAGCGAAATCAAGAAAGTGCCATGGTGAGCCTCTTTTGCCACGCCGATATTTGAGAACCTCGCGTTCAATAACTGCTTTGCCGTCCTTTTCTATTATGTTCAACGTGTAGGTTACTAACTGCTTGTCTGGTTTAGGTCGAAACTTAATTTCAATCTCAATAGCCTCATTTGCACCTCTGCTTCTGACTTCCCTGAAGCCACGACTACCACCTAATTTATTTAAAGCTGTAGTTACGTTGGATGTGATGGCATCCTTGAGAAACCCAAACACAGAAAACAGGGTAGATTTGCCGCTGCCATTAGAACCGATAATAACCGCGAAGTTAGGAATGTCTTTCAAATGAACGTCTTTGAACGCACGAAAGTTCTTTAGGCGTATCTGTTCGATTCTCATAAATAAGCACCCAGCAACAGCCTACTTCAGCATTAACATGCCGCGGTAATTGCGTCTACAACCCAAACATGCGCCCTACTACTTCGGGAGACACGTTGCCTGTTGGTAAAACCAGATTGACATGAGTAACGCATCAGTCTTCTTTTTTTAGGAGGTCAACATAAGCAGTGTAGCAGAAGATACGTGAGCGTTGTTTGGCGGTTATTTCGTCAACGATACCTAGCTGCCGTAGTATGTTGATAGTGCTGTGTGCCGTCTGTCTGGTCGTTGCTAGCAGCTGTGCTGCGCGTGCGACAGTCATAGCAGGGTGTTTTGGAAACAGTTCAAACAGTTTTAGTGTCGTTAGCGTGCTCTTGGGGAAATTAATAATCTTTATGCGATCGTGGGCAAGCAATTTTGTTATTTCACCAGCGCAGTGCACTGCTTCATCTGCAGTTTCAACCACACCACGCAAGAAATAACTTAACCAGCCATCCCAATCACCTTCGGTGCGTACAGCATTGAGACGGTCGTAGTATTCCAAGCGCTGGCGCTTAAAAAACAAACTCATGTAGAGCAGCGGTTCAGAGAGTAGACCCCAGTGTTTGAGGAGCAACGCGATCAGCAGTCTCCCAACCCGACCATTGCCGTCAACAAACGGGTGTATGCTCTCAAACTGCACATGCAGCAACCCAACACGCACCAGCAAAGGCAGCTCATCCTTGCCATGCACATACTTTTCTAAATCAGATAGCAGTTGCGGCAAGTGTTCTGGTGGCGGTGGCACATACCTTGCATTCTGTGGACTACTACCACCAACCCAATTTTGGCTACGGCGCAACTCCCCTGGCATTTTGCTCTGTCCTCGCACCCCCTGCATGAGATGCCGATGCGCACCACACAGCAGTCTTGTTGAGATAGGCAAGCCGCCATCTTTTTGCATCTCTGCCAAGCAAAACTCAACCGCACGCACGTAATTACAGACTTCCTCTATATCGGCATCTTGTTCCTTCGGAAGCGTATCCGCGGTGGCGGTGATTAAATCTGGCAGGGTCGCCTGCGTTCCTTCTATCTGGGAGGAAATAACTGCCTCTTTCCTAATGAAGCTATAAACAAATACATGCGGCGAAGGCACAATGCTCACCGCTAATTGGAGACGAGCAAGGGAGTTTTCAGCTTGCTGTAGCAAGTGATTACGTTCTCCGCTCAATAGGGGTTGAGCAGGCGGCAACGGATGCGGAATAAAAGCTTCATAGCTCCCCCGCTCGTCCGCAACTGTCTTGTATACTCCTGTTTTTATTGGCATTTGTCCTGCCAGTCAAGCGCTCTGATGTTTGTCTACACTTTAGTAAAGCATTCTTACATAAGCTCGGCAGTTAGTAAAATATGCTTTACTAGGGCGTGTCGCCACTACAGCCCAAACATTCGCCCTACGACCTCTGGCACAAAAGCCTTTGCTGCGGGGTCAAACACTTGCACTTGCCCCTGTTCAATCGTCAACACTACATCGCTGAATTGCTGGGCACCCTGAAGATTATGGATGGCAGCGATAATCGTGCGACCATGCTTGGTCGTCAGCATGCGCAGATAACGCAACACCTGCAACTCCCGACCAGCATCAAGGCTGGCGGTCGGCTCATCGATCAGCAACAAGGCACTGCGGCAATTGATGCCTCTTGCTAACAAGACTAGCTGGCGCTCCCCACTGCTCAAGGTATTGACATTGCGATGCTGTAAGTCTACTAAATCTAAATCTTTGAGGGTCGCAGCCGTGAGCCTGCGGTCTTTATCTGATGGCAGACCATGATGATGCGGATAACGCCCCATCAGCACGACCTCAAACACCGAATAGGGAAACGCCAGCGGGCTGGGTGCTGGTATCCAAGCACATGCCTTTGCTCGTTCCGCTCCCCCTAACGCCAGCAAGTCGATGCCATTGCGCAAGCAGACCCTTGCCTTGCCAAAGGGATTGTTGCCAACTAATGTGCGTAGCATCGTCGTCTTGCCAACACCATTGACACCAAGCACCGAGATAAATTTTCCTGCTGGCAAAACAAGGTCAGTGGGGTGAATTACTGTGCGATTAGCAAACCATGCATGCAGGCCCGATATGGTTATCGCATCGATTGACAACGACGCTGCTAAACCACTAGTGAATGCCAATTAAGCTCAACAAATTGAGGTTCGCCAATAGCTGATATTGCAGGTAATCACGATCAGAATCATGGTAGTCGTATAGATAAAAAACCTCACCGTTCAGCGATACTAGGTCTGCAAAAAGCAAGTCGTAACGCATCTTATGAGCATACGCATCATCAACAAAGAATGCCGAATAGCTTATCTCACCACCCTCAGCACCTGTCGATACCCCAGGCAGGTCGATGTCGATACCAAAAACAGCTGCGATACTTTTCCTGTTTCGGTATGGTATCTCATCGTCAACCTCCAAGACCCCCACACCAGCATTCAAGAAGATATGGCTGTTTTGATAATCAGCCCCCCAAAACAAAACACCGATTGTGGAGGCAAAATCGGTGATGTGTGCGCTACCGTCGTAGTTTGAGTATCCAAGTTCTCCCTTTACCCCGAAGGACACCGACGAATAGCCATCATAACTACCATCACCCCAAGATTGAATATACTTGGCTCTAGCATATACCCCACCTTGTCTAAGGTTCTCACCCCTATTTATGTTCATCATCGTATTTAGATTGGCAATCATTTTTGCCGTATCAGTCATCAAACTACCGCGATAAAAAATACCTGCCTGCCATTGGCCAGGCGCATGATGCGTCGCACCGCCAAAACCGCCAGAAAATCCTAACCTACTGGAAGTAACTAATTTATACTGCTCCTCCCTAGTCGGCGTGATCTCTCCATAGACAACTACATCTTCTCTGCCTGACTCTATCGTTTCCCTAGATGGCGGGCCTTCTTCGGCAACTGCCGAACCAGCAAGTAAAACCAAAGCAGCACCACTAGCGATGAGGGTATTGCGCAACTTACTAGCTAGTTCCGCACTGCCCATAAACTTGCCAACATTGCTACTATTGATCGCAGTCGGCAATACCTTGTGCGCGCTTGCTAATCTCTGAATCAACACACTGTCCTTAAGAGCCGTCCTTATCGTGTGGCGGATGCCCTGCCCTCCCGCATACACCTGTGTAGTCAGGAGCAATGCCGCTATCACGCTTACACCGTATTTTATCATCGTCTCTCCTTTTGTTTAGTAGATTTTATTGCTTATTATCGCTGCGCATGCGCCAGACGCACAAAAAAACAGAGAGCATAGTCAACACCATGCTCTCTGTTTTTACAGCTCCATCAGGTAGTAAAACTACTTCGCAAACATATCGGTCAACTCAAGGTTTGCCATCACTTTGTAGTGGCCGTCCTCGTCGGTGCGTTTGTTCCATTCACCTTTCAAAGACAGTTCTTTAGTAAGTGTAAGGCTACCACGCAACATATCCGTCGCAATATCCCAGTCATTCGCCTTGTAGTAGCGAGAGTATTCAAGATCACCACCAGGAATCAACGGGAAGAAGTTAGCGATTGAACCCGCAGGTGCGCCAACCAAATCACCCAAAGTAACCCAAGGTAGTTTCGCAGTTACACCAAATACAACCACTGACTCCCAATCCAAATCTTCGTAATCGCCGTCCACGTATTTAGCGTTACCCAAACCACCGCCACCAGCACGAAGCTGAACATAGACATCTCTGTCCAAATACTTGCCCTGTGCCTGAATACCGATACTACCAGTAAGGTCAGCCAAGCGACGTGAATTGCCAAAATGCGAAGCACCACCGTCGATGATCCCGATCGGCATTATTTCCCGACCGTCGATTTCAAGCGCTTGGGTGTAGTTAGCTCTGGCAGTGTAGTCATTGTGATGATCCCAGTTATCAGTGCCGGTTCGTTTGATATTGTTGACAATCCCTTGTGCTTTGGCACTAAAGCTAGAAAGCTTATACTTGTAGTTAGCGTGATAATTAGCCCCAACCAACAACGAGTCATCAGCCTTGCTAGCGGTAATCCACGAACCAGAGATACCAACCACCTGCTTAAACTGGCGTTCAGCAGTGTCATCTATTTTTGCTGCTTTAGCGCTCTTATCTATCGCAGTGATAGTCTTTGGCGCAGGCTTCAGTGGTTTTAGTTCAGCATCTGCTGCACCAGGCGTAAGTATCACCAACGCCGCAACACCAGCAATCAGTGCATCTCGCACCTTGCCGACAAGTTGCTTGCCCTGCATGAACTTACCGATATTGCTGTGGTTGATCGCAGTCGGCAAAACACCGTGTGTCGCCGCCAAATCCTTAATCAAGCTCCCATCCTTCAACGCTGTTCGCACCGCTTGTCGGCCTATCTCTTGTCCCGCAAACGATTGCGTCGCCAATGCCGAACAGACGAAAATTATACCTAATACTCTCCTCACGATAACCTCCTAAATTCCCCGTAAACTAAATTAAATTGAAATATCTACAGCTCGGCGGGCTTGTATCTATTGTTAACAGCAACTGTCAAGGAATTTCTATTAGAT
>JAPPIL010000267.1 GCA_028877195.1 Pseudomonadota bacterium | reverse complement strand
ACGCTGATAAGCAACTTGCTTGTGCACTGCCTGTGCATAACAATGCCGATAGCGAGGTCATCGCAACACTTGCGGGTAAAGAATATCGCTTGCGTTGGCAGGCGCTAACTAAACGCCTGACGATTTGCCATGCTTTAGATGGCGGCGCACAGCTGGAAGAATATATTGATCTTGAGCAGTGTGATACGCAAGCATTTAGCGGTGGATCTGATGTTAAGCTTTTATATTGGCAAGGCGGACAACTCAAGCAATTACATGGACAGGTCGGTCTCGCACAGGCGTTACAGGCAAGACAGCACTCGGCTGCTGACCGCGACCACCTAATCAATTCACCCCTGACAGGTAAAGTTATCGCAGTGCATGCAGCCGTCGGCAAAACGGTCAAGAAAGGCGAGCTTCTGCTTGTAATTGAAGCGATGAAAATGGAGAACCGTATCCTCGCACCTGCTGATGCGACTGTCGTTGCAGTGCAAGCCGAACTCAACACAACCGTCAATGTCGGTGCTGCCATAATAAAACTTCAACACTAACCATAGATGTGATAAGGCTGGCGGCGAATTAGGAGGAGCACAAATGTTTAAGCATATCTTACTAGCATCTGTTCTACTTGTCGCGATCGTCTCGGAGTTGTCAGAACTTGCGGCTACACCACCGACGAGCCTTGCTCTTAAGGCACGGATTAAGTATCGGCTCGATGATTTGCGCCGCCGCACATCGGATTGGGTGTGGCGCTTGGGTATTGAAGATTTTTTCTACCGCACTTGTGGTGGTCGCCCTGAATACGACGAAGTTTTTCAGCGCAAGGCGGGTAACTACTATATCTCATCTAGTCAAGCATACTATGTTCGTTCTTATCGGCGTGGTCGTGCCGAGAAAGACCCGATGTATGATTTAGACCTTGCTGAATCGCGCCAGGTGCTCGCCGAGCCATCACTCGTTGGTTTTGGTGTCTTTAGCATGCTACAGGAAAGCGATTATTTTGGCACTTACGAAAGCGATCAATCACACCATGTATTTGCCGCTAAAATTCACGAAGACACCGTTACTCTTGGTATCGTTGACGGGTTGCGAACTGGGCATGATGCCAAACACAAACACCTAAGTGAATTCTCCTCGGAGTGGATAACTGGTATGTTCAAAGCCGAGCTTGGTAGAAAAAGTAAATCGCTCTACGCTGCCACGTTAGGTATCCCAAGCAAACTTGATTGGCAAGTGAACAGGCATGTGCGCGGCCGTAGGGATCACGCCTCATTAGGTGAATATCATCCTGAACGCCCCTTGCCTAACTATGCAGGAGCATTCGTTGTCGGCGCAGAAATTAGCAAGGACACACTGTCGGTTACGCATATCGGCAATGGGCGGCTATTGCTGGTCAGGGATGACAGTATCATTTGGCAAACTACCGATGACAATATCACTTATCATTTAACTTCTGGTGTAGATTATGCCTCTAACCCAAATTTTCGGGCGCTAAGACTACCCGCAGTTATGAATAAAGACCTGTCAGAAGTAGTTCACCATCATGCACTCGACCTCCAATCGGGCGACCGCATCATCCTCGCCTCCGATTCAGTCTGGGCAGTGTGCACTAGCGAAGAGATTTTGACTTGGACACGTGGTCTTGACAACGCTGACGCAACCTCACAGGCGCGTGAACAGATCAAAAACAAAATCGCCACCGCAAACGCGAACGCCTTAAACGATGGCGGCAAAATTAACGACGATAAGTTTGCGATCATCATCTATGACCACATCTTGTAGCTTGCAACCTGTCGAATGCCTATTTTTGTTTGTATGCGGAGAGCGTTAGTCGCTCTACGAGCGCTCGAAGCGAAAATAATTTTTCCTGATTCTGATAAATACCAGCACATGGTTATCACGCCTATCGGCGACAGTGTTCTCTACTCAAATATGAGTGCCTTTTGGCATTCATATTTGAGATAGATGATGGACAAAGCAAAGGTGTCCTGGCACAAGCGGCTGTATAACAGCAAACACTGATGCTTGCTTTCATAC
>JAPPIL010000142.1 GCA_028877195.1 Pseudomonadota bacterium | reverse complement strand
GCCTGGCAGGATTTCATAGCGAGCCTTCCAGCCGTTTTCGGGGTCGATCGCAAGACGATGGAAAGGGTCATTAGTCTTGGCTTTGGCTTTAGTCTTCGCCTTGGTTTTAGTCTTAGCTTGCGCAGCACTGCTGCCGCTTTTTTTACTGGCGCTGCGTGTCTTTGTGCCGCTGGTTGGCAAGTCGCGCACATGCCCGACGCTTGATTTGACAACATAGGAACTACCAAGATAGCGCCCAATCGTCTTTGCCTTCGCAGGCGACTCTACTATTACAAGGTGTTTAGCCATCCTTCAAAACCCTACCCCACGACTAATATAGCATCCAATTCTGCCACCAAAAGTCAATCCCAAACAGTTAGTGCGGTCGCGTCCAAATAAAGACAAGACCTACTGCAGCCAACATTACGATGATAAAGAAAAGTTTGGATGACCAGCTGCTAGCCACAACAATTACTATCATAACCGTGGCTAAAATTTTCGCCTTTTTGTTGATCGCACCGCGCTGTTCCCAATCGGCAAGCAGAGAGCGAAACAGCGGATGCTGGCGCAACCAACGATTGAGTCGTGGCGAGCCGCGGGCGAAAAAAAAAGAAGCAAGCAATACAAAAGGTGTCGTCGGCAACAGCGGGAGCACCACCCCTACACAGGCAAGCAACAAAGATAGCCAACCCAACAACAAGTAAACAGGCTTGCTGATTATTACCACCTCCAAACCATCGCTTTGACCCCCCTGGCAACCAAAATTGGGTCATAGATCGCCGTGTCAGGTAGCGCCGCCGCAATTTCTGTCGCATAACCGCCACTGACCAGCAAACACTCGGTTTGATAGACTCTTTGGCTGCGCTCAAGCAAGGCGAGTAGGCTTTGGATCTTGCCATGCGCAATACAAGTAGCTGTATCAACGCCAAGTTGATCGCTCATCTGACGGTATTCAGCGTTACGAGTTTGGTGTTGTGCTTGACTCGGTGTGGGATGCAACTTGGTCGCACGATACAATGCCTGTAGGGAAATTTCCGCCCCCGCAGCGATCAACCCTCCCTCATGTTTGCCATCAGCCGCCAAGACATCTAAAGTCGTCGCCGTGCCGAAACTCGCGATAAGAGTGCGTTGACCATCGTGATATTCAGCAAGGCAGGCCTCGATCATTGCCAAACGGTCAGCGCCCAGTTGACGATAGTCATAACTGCCAACATAGCGATAACAACCTTCCAACTGCGATAAGACAAATCCGTGCGCAAGGGCGGTGTCCTGTAGTTTTGCGTAGTTGTCGGCATTGACACTGACACAGTAGATAACCCAACGTCTCGCGACAAGCGACTGTAGCTTACGCAACGCCCTATCAAGCTGTGCCGCGTTGTGAGCACTAAAACTAACAGGCTTGGCGTTAGCTGCAAATAGGGTGAGTTTCGTTCTGGTGTTGCCAACATCGGCAGTAATAGCCGGAACTGTGGTCGGATACTGATAAGCATAGTGATAGCCACGGCTGTCGGCTAGGCGCTTGTCTTGTGCGTCGCTGGCTAATGGTTTGAGACAAAGGTAATTATCATCAGCGCTACGCAAGTAGTAGTTAGCCTGTTCATCATGCCACAGTTCTGCACCTGCACAAGTATAACGCTGCCCCTGCTCGCCTCGCGATAGAGCCGCCGCAAGATACTCGGCAAGGTCTATCGCCAGCTGACGTGGGGAACGCATGATGCCATCTATATCTTGCATACAGATACTGGTTGGCAGTGGCGCAAAGTTGACATTCAACCCGATACCGATGCACAGGTGTTGCCACTTGCCCCCCTGCATCGCCCCTTTACATAAGATGCCCGCTAGTTTCTTGCCCTGCACGAGAATATCGTTTGCCCACTTACAGGTCGGATATACACCAAACTGCGTCAACCAATCGCAGACTATGGATGCGCAAACAACTGTCATCGGCGCTTTGTAGGTGGGTGGGGCACATACTAGGGTCAGATAGATATTTCCCTCTGGGCTTTGCCAATGCCGACCATGCTGCCCAACCCCCGCACTCTGGGTAGCAGCGATGACCGCATACGGAAAACTGGAATCTAAATGCTGCTGTGCTAGTTCATTGGTAGAGGTCGTTGCTGCAACCGTGATAATCTTCATCTTCAAAGCATGATGTTGAGCGCAAGCTTTGCTCTTTTCGCATTGCGGATAATCGTTTCGCTAGAGATAAAATTTACACCTGTAGCAGCGTAATCAGCAACCATACTCGCAGCAATCTCACCCGTAGCAGCAGTAAGCGTTTGATTGCGCAAAGTCCGCACCGCGAACGAAACCCCCGCCAACTCTAGGTCATGCAAAACAACTAAATCTGCACCCGCATCGCTTGCAGCCTGCAACTGTTCAAGCTGATTGACTTCCACCGCAATCTTCTGGGTAGGTGAAAGGCTTTCACGCAGCAGCGCCACCGCCTGCTTGCTACCACCTGCGAGTTGCGCATGTTTAGCACTGACAAGAACACTGTCGCCCAAACCGAGACGATGGCTACAAACACCACCGATGCTTGCCGCTGCCTGCTCTAGCAAAAGTGTATCCGATGCCCCCACACTGCGATCAGCAAGCAACTGACAACCATCAAGACGTGCGACACAAGCAGCAACAGTGCTGGCAATGCCACAGCAGTGTGATAACAGCGCTAGTGCCACCCGCTCCCCCTTGATAATCGTGCGTGCTGCCCCAGAGATTCTGGCAATAACCTCACCAGCAGGCAGTCGTGCACCGTTCTTATGAAAGGTGCTTACTTCCAAAGAAATATCGGTGCTTTTGAAGACTTCCCAAATAGTTTCGACCGCCGCAAGCACCATCGCCTCCTTGCTGACTATCTCGGCGGTAGCATTAAGGTCGTTTGGCACACATATTTCTGTTGCCCATTCACCGTGCCGCCTCTCTTCTTGTAACGTTTTAGCAACGATCGGTTGCAGTTGCAGATGGTGAATTTCCATAGTCCCTACTAACTAAAAGCCTTTGGCGATAGTGATACTGATCGGGATAAGTTGGTAATCCGAGAGGTTTGTGGACTTGGTGCTACTGGCTTGATTGAAAAAGTAGGATTGAAAACTAAACTTCTGCTCACCTTTCGCAAGACGAGTCAAGTCAAAGAACACCGCGGTGTTGACCTGTTTAGCTGGGTTTTTGCGGTCGTTGCGCTGCAGAAGATGCGAGGGCACTTCCTGCACATGCAGAAAAGGCGAGAACTTGTTGCGATAGAGACGATAGTTGCTGTTGATGTCCATCAAAACCGTGTAAGCAGGCGCATACATGCCTAACCAGTAGTTCAATCTTGGTGCCTGCGTCAAGCGCATGGAGTCATCGTAGCGCGGCATATTGGTCTTGATATTGAGGGCGTTAGGGTTTTCGGTGAGGGCAAAGCCGTAATACATCTTGCTGCCGCGGCGCAAAATCTTCTGATGGTCAAATGGCGAGTAGATAACCGCAGGCAAGTGGAGTGAGTTGGCAAAGAATGAAATCTCGGTGAAAAAGCCTGGGTTTATCTTGAGCTTCATCAGGTTAAGGATAAAGTTGACGCGTAAGATAGTGCGAATTGCGCCTGATTTGAACGCGCGCAACTTGCTGTCAATGGAACGATGATCCTCCTCAAAGGTGAGAAAGTATTTGAAGTCGAGCTTGAGGTAGAAGTTTGACCAGTCGATAAGGGAAATCTTACGATTAGGTTGAAGTTTGAGAACAACATCTTCAATAGCGAGATAGTTTCTAGAGTTGAGCACCATCCGATAGACACTGGTATCAATGACTGCGTTCTTGCGATCGTAAGTTACGTAGCGTTTTTTAGCATAAGGCTGTTTGCCACCTGCGAATAGCCCGACATAAAACGTATTTAACGGCGGCGGATGGTTGGTAATCACCTGATAGACGAGGTAGGGTTGGCCATGTTCCCAGCTGGTCGGGGCAACACGCATACCTAAATCTTCCGACATCAATGACAGTTCATCCTTGTGGTCAAAGATACCATTGCTCTGATCGTGTGGCAGATGGGTATTGAAAATGTAGTCGCCGTAGCGATTGGTCTCATCGATTTGAAAAGGAATAGCTATCGCTCGACCCTCTGCGTCGGTTTTAAAGAGACGCATCTGCGAAACTGGGTAACCGATGATCGGGTCAATGTCCCTCGCCTTCATGATTATCGGCACTGATATCGGGTCTGGTTGTTTGTTCGGGGTTGGGGAAACAGTCGGGATCGGGCTAGGAGTCGGGCTAGATACTGGGCTAGGCGCTACTCTTGGCGCAGGTGTAGAGACAGTTGTCGGCGTGGAGTTTGCTGAACTAGATTTGGAATTGACAGTCGGCACGGCATCATCAGCATAGCTATAACTGCCGTAGCAACATGCAATGAGCAAACAAACAACTATTGCCCAAGTGCGAGGGCTAAACCGCCTATAGCTTGGTTGATCAACTACTTGGCTGCATCTTTGGCTAAATTGGTGGCTGAACTGACTGCATTCATGACTGAACAAGGGCACACCTTCACTTATCCTAGGCGCTATTTCATCATACTTGCTTGCGATAAATTTTACATGGTTTTAAGCAAGTTGCCAAACAAGGAGTGTTGAAAGAAGCTGTAATTGTCTAAACTAGCACCGCATGTGTCCAGCAAGAGCTAGCAAGGAACATGACTAAACTTTGGGGTAGTGAAATATTCAACATGGCACATTCAGCATACACCATAATGGGTATCATCAACCTTACCCCTGACTCCTTCTCCGACGGGGGAAGTTACCGCGACAGCGGCGAGGCTTTCGAGCGACTCCTACGCTACCTTGATGAGGGTGCAGACATCGTTGACATCGGGGCTGAATCAACGCGTCCACAAGCCCAGCCGATTTCCAGCACCGAAGAGTGGCGACGACTAAAGCCTCTGCTCGACCGCATTGCCAACGCTTCCACACCGATACCCTTTAGCGTTGACACCTACAAGCCAGCCACCATGCAACGCCTGCTTGATTATCAGCCAACGATGCTCAACGACACCAAAAGTCAAGCCCCGCACAAACTCCTGGAACAGCTTGCCAACCGCGGCATTGCCTACCTCGCAATGCACATGCATGGCGAACCAAGCACGATGCAAGATAATCCCTTGCAAGCCACGACCGTCATGACCACTTTGCTTAATTTCTTCAAACAACGCATATCGGTATTAAGAAACTGCGGTTTTGCCGATACGCAAATATGGATTGATCCTGGCATCGGCTTTGGCAAATCCGATCATGCCACGATGCATATCTTCAGGAATTTGCACCAATTGGCAGCGATCGCGCCGGTGGCGGTCGGGGTATCGCGCAAATCATGGCTAGGGAGATATTTTCAAATAGACCCACCCCATGCTCGCGATGACATCAGCAGTATGCTGGCGTTAGCGCTTATTTGGCAAGGAGCAAGGTTGATACGAACACATGACGTTGCCACCCTGCACAGACTTAAGAGGTTGTTCTAGCGCATGACGGACATAATTGCCCAGTTTGATCTTTGGTCATTACTAGACATTACGGTCATTGCTTTCGTCATCTATCACCTCTTCATGCTGTTGCGGGGCACACACGCCGCCCAGATGCTGATCGGTATCGCAGTGGTAATTATTGCAACCAGCATCTTATCAGCACTCGCTCCCTTGACCGCACTGAACTGGTTGATCAACAAGCTTTACCCCAGTTTCATCGTCATCATCGTCATTCTGTTTCAAGATGAATTTCGTCATATCCTCCGCAAGCTAGGCAAAAGGTCGTTCATGATCAGTGCAGTAAAAGAATTTGCTCGCCACGAACTGCAACAAATCATCGACGCTGTTTTCCATCTTGCCAAACGCCGAACAGGGGCATTGATCGTCATTGAGCGCGACATCGTCCTCAACCAATACATTGAAATGGGCGTGAGTCTTGACGCTCGTATCTCAAAGGATTTGCTGATTTCAATCTTTCAACCGAACTCCCCTATGCACGACGGGGCGGTAACGGTACGCGGCAACAGAATTACCGCGGCAGGTTGCTTTTTGCCGCTCACCAAACAGCCCGACTTACCACCCAGCTATGGCACTAGGCATCGAGCCGCCATCGGTGTCAGCCAAGATACTGATGCTGCGGTCATTCTGGTTTCTGAAGAACATGGCAACGTAGCATGGGTGGAAGACGGGTCGGTGCAACACAGTGTGGATCAAGTGTTTCTTGAGCGCCGTTTGAAAAAGCTATTTATTGAACATGAACAACTAAATCCAACGACAGATAAGTGATGACACACATAAAAAAAATCTTTGCCTTCATCTTTGATAGTTTGACCAAAAATCTAACTTACAAGGTGCTTGCCCTACTCCTCGCCGCACTCGTGTGGGCGTTGATTCAAGGACGAGAGATAATTGAAATCAACAGCAAGGTGCAGGTCAAGATCATCGTCCCCGAAGGCTACGGAGTCGAGGGGCAGGACAGTCTCGTCAAAGACGTAACGATTCGTGGCTCAAGAGCGCTGCTTGCCAATCTCCTCGCTCGCGACATACATGCCTCAATTCACCTCAATAAAAAAATACAGGCAAGCAGCCTGCGTGTCAGACTTGATAGCCGCCACATCCACAAGTGGGATAAACGACTTAAGCTTACTGTCCATGAACCATACATCGCACTGAAAATCGCACCGATTGCCACTAAAACATTGCCAATCGAGGCATTTCTACAAGGAGTGCCAAGCGAGCATTACATAATTGAAAAAATCGAAGTTGTGCCCGCAACAGTTACCGTGTCTGGGCTAGATAGTCAGCTGGCCAAGCTTGAACGCATCGCAACCCAGCCGATTGTGATTGAAGGTTTGGAACGCAACAAAAGTATGACTGTTGACCTCGCTAACAATGGCTTGACCTATAGCGTCGAGCGGGTGCAGGTAAACCTTCTAATCGGTAGCAAAAAGGTTAACCGCGAGTATCACAAGATACCGATAAAGATCATCAATGCCACAACAAAAATTGCCTCCCTCATCAACCCACAAGCTATATCCATAACCGTGCAGGGTAATGCTGAAGTGCTTAACTTCATTGCGAACGATGCCTTTGAAGCCTCGATCAACATCAAAGGTTTAGAGGTAGGAAAGCATGAGCAAAAGATTCAAGTAAAAATACCAGAGGACACGGTGCTAATTAAAACAATCCCTGAATATGCCTTGATTGAAGTGGATACCATGAACTAAATTCTGTCCGCCTGACTTTTGTATACGCTGAGGCTGCCTTGACCACAACTTTATCGACGTATTGATTTGTTGAATTGATGCCTCTATAATTCGTATGTATAGCATCCCTATAACAAGCGCGGGCGGATAATATATGCGAAGTTTCTGTTCTGTCGTAATGCTGTTCTTGGTGGGTTTAGCATCATCAACCAATAGCGAGGCGGCGGGGGAGACACGTAGCTCCGACAGCGATGCGCATGCCACCGATTCTGACGACCAGCGTCGCCGCGATTATGTATTTGTATCGCTCGGCGATTCCATAACATCTGCCTTCAATACGAGGTTTCTTGGCAGCACGGCTAACAAGCGCTACAGCTGGTCAACGGGAAACTCCTCAAAAGTCAAAAGCCATTACAGTCGTCTAAAGAGCATTCTTAACCACAGAATAAGAACATATAACTTGGCGCGCAACGGCGCACACGCAGTAGACATCGTTGACCAATACAAAAAAGTAGCTGATAAACGTATCGATTATCTAACCCTGCTGGTCGGTGCGAATGACTTGTGTGAATGGTCAAGCGACCATACCGCCGACTTGCTGCGATTGGCAATCGATTTGCGTTATGTTGTCAGTCGCGCAATCTCCAACAACAAGAAAATCAAAATCGTCATGCCTGCCGTACCCGACATGTATCACTTGTATCGTGAGGGCAGGGAACGCTGTCAGTTCAAGTGGGACTTCTTTGCGGCTTGCCCACGCCTATTGAGTTCCGCCAGCAACGAGATTCGTCGCCAACGATTCGTCGAACAGTTGCGTGATGTGAACAAGTTGTTGCGCAAGGTTGCGGAGGATTACCCTGCCAATATCAAGCATATCGATAAGGTGTATAATTTCAAATTCACCAAAGACCATATTTCTTCCATCGATTGTTTTCATCCATCGGTTCGTGGTCAGAACGAACTAGCAAAAATTACTTGGTTACATGGCTGGATGTTTGACTAATGCCACGACTTGGCGGCGAACGATTGTTGCTATTGCTACCATCGTTACAGCTAATGCCGCCTCGCACGCAGCGCTAGCACTTGCTGAACCCGATACTGACCCCAAAAGCGTTCGTCAAGCGGTTATCTGTCAGCAGGTGTTTTTTTCTGATCATCAACGCCAATCATTAGCAACGGATAAACCGCTGCGTGATTTGGTATTATCCCAAGAGCATCTATACGTGCTTGGCAAACAGCATGTGTGGCGCTTTGATTTAGGTAAGAGCGCATTGCGCAAGTTTACCTTTGCGCCGTCGTCGTCATTGCAAGATGCACATTTAGCTCGTGATGACAAAACAGGTGAAGTCTATCTTGCGACTCCCCAAATGCTGTTCATCATGCACAGCGATGCACAAGACACCACCCAAAGTCGTCCCCCACAACGGGGTGAACCAAGAGTTCTAAAATATTTTCAGCAAGAGTTGACGGAAGTATTTGATTTTAGAGTTACGCCGGCCAACTACACTTGGATTACGGGTAAGGGCATTTACTTGCTTGAACGCCAGTCGCTCCAACTGCGCTTCCTTCGCTACCCGCTCAAGCCCAGCGATCAGGTCGTTATCGCACCTTCGCTGCGTTCCTTCTATGTTTTGCGTGGCAACAAGTTGCTGCGCATTAATCAAAAACTACAAGCAAAAGAAATATTACATGCCGATGGTCTGCGTATTGCGAGCGACGACCAAACCCTGTATGTGCGACGTGATAAGGCAATTTTGCGTTTCACGTTTGCGGGCGAATTACTTCAGACTATTCCTGCGGTCAAGCGTTTGGCTGGGATGCGTTTTGCGGCTGACGAGCACAGTTACATGTTTTATGATGGTATGTTTGAACATTATCGGTTAGCCAGCAGCGATGTTTTAGTTGGCAAGTGTGCAAGTGGCAGCAAGATCGCTGCTAACCGCAGTGGTTTGGATGTATTTGCTGGTCGCGTAGCATTCATCGGTGCTGCTGATAACCCTTACATGTATGAGTTGCGCAAGTGATTAGATGTTTAATTCTAGCGATGGTAAGCGCCTGCTATGCGCATGTGCAACCACCAGAGATTGATTTTCTGAAAGTTGATAAGCAGCCACCCGTGGCTGTATCAGACGCTCAACGTTTACGGACATATCTACATTCACACCCACAATTCAAAAGGACAGTTGCCGATGCACGACTATACCTTGATGCCAAGAGTCATCTGCGTGCGGGTGAATATAACAAAGCGTTCAAGGCACTAACAAAAGCATACCGTATTGCTAAAGCCGCAAAGAGAGACCTGTATGTTCGTGTTCTACAGGCGTATGTCGAAGCATTGGCAAATTTACAAAAACAACCGATGCCATTGGCATTCTATGTTGACCATCTGCGTGAACAACTTGATGATGACTCACCAGTGCTAGTTAAAATTATTCGTGAACAGCTGCAGTATCGTGTTGCTGACCCGTATGATACGTATAGTGATTCGCACCCGCCAGACAATACCTACCTTGAAGCGATGCATACCGATCCGACCTTAGAAAGGCATGCCCAGCTCTACTGTCATAGTAGCGAATCTAATTGGGAAACAATGCTCACCTCAATACCTGCGCAAGTTGAACCTTACTGGCGAGGTCTGGTATCCGCTTGTCGTGGTGAGACCCGTGAAGCTTTACGTTGGCATCGTCTTTATCTCTCGCAGGTGCGTGAGCGAAATATCTTTCCACAATTTGCTCTGGTGGCTGCAACTGGTGTCGTAGATTTTGGTCGCAGGTTGGGTAAGAGCCGTTCTTGGTTAGCTGACTCATATCAGCAACTGGTTTCACACTGGCAACGTTTAGACTACCTTGACCCTGCGGTTTTTAATGAAGATGCTTACGGAATAGAGGCAAGGAAAATCAATGCCACCCTCTGGTCAGCGCGCTACAGTGCTTTGGTCGGCAAGTATCAACGGGCTGTAACTTTAGCACAAGCTGCCGTTGCGTCGGCGACAAATTTGCTGAACGATAACTTGCGCCCACGCTTGCGCCGCGAACTGCTAGAGTATGTCGCCGAGGGCTATCATATTCTTGCCTTTCGGGTCGAACTTGAACGCCGCAATTACCACCAAGCACTGTCCTATAGCGCTCAAGCTTTGAGTTACGACCTCAGTGATGACTGGCGCGAGCGCTTTCTCTGGTATAGTGGCATGTATCACTATCTCCAGAATAATTTTGCGCAAGCCGAGAATTTTTGGCAGCAGAATTTAACACAGTTCCCTGACTCGCCACTTAGACCACGAATCCTTTACTGGTTAGCGCGGGTTGCCCGCACTGCTGACCCATATCAGCAGGAGCTATTGCGAGACTATCCTCTGTCGTTTTATGCCTTGCGTCAAGATGATGGCGCACATTGGCTACGCAATCTCCGCTGGCAAGAACTGGCTTTGAAAGTCGCAAGCAATCGTGGCATTGATGTTTCAGCTTATCGTTACGACAAGCGTTTAGCCGCACCGATGTTACGAGCGGAAATTTTTATCGCCGCACGCTTGTATGATTTAGCGCGCCTAGAGCTGCAGGACTTACAGTATCGTTTAGCGCAAACTGGTTTACACAAGCATCGGGACATGTGGTTATATCTGATGCGTCTACAGTTTGCCGCCCGCGGCTACATGCAGGCGATTTCTTTGACACATCAGTATGGCGATGAGCATAAGTCTTTTTGGCGTGCTGTGCCTGAACAGTTGTTGATATATTTCCCACGCCCCTACCTTGAACATTTTAACCGCGCCGCTTTCACCGCAGGGGTTGAGAGCGAGATGCTCTTGTCGGTGGCGCGCCAGGAGTCGGCGTTTCGTAGTGCTGCGAAAAGTTCCGTCAACGCTTTAGGAATTATGCAGATGCTACCTGCGACAGCCAATAAGATTGCACTGACTAATGGTATAGAGCTAACCGATGTAGAGAACGACCTGCTCCAAGTAGATGTGAATATCAAGCTCGCGTCCTTGTATTTACAAAACTTACAGCAGCGCTATGGCGACAACTTGGCAGCGGTATTTGCGGCTTACAATGCGGGCGAAGAGGCGGTCAACACTTGGCTACAACGGCGTGCTCATGACGATATGATGGTCTGGATAGAGTTGATTCCGTTTGGGGAAACAAAAAAATACGTCAAGAATGTCTATCGCAATTACAGCGTCTACAACGCGTTAGCGACCGAGCATGAGTTTTTAGCGCAAACGAAAGACAACGGCTAAAGTTTACCGAAAACAACAGTAGCGGAGCATGGCATGTGGAAGCGGATCGTTTTTTGTCAGCTGTTAGCGGTGTTAGGCTGCGACCATGATGATAACCGACAAGTAGAAGATGATGGCACAGGTGGCAAGCCTGATCCTGAGCAAGAGATCAAGCTTGATTTAGCAGTCGTTGGCGACAGCCTAGCCACAGGGTTTTTTAGCGACACGACGATAGGATTTACAACGACCGAGGCGGCAGCCAAACAGCACCCGATCATTGGTAAACTGATGAAACTAGAAAATTTAGGCCGACTACCACCCGCCTCCGAGCTTGATACGATGATGAAGCAGAAGTATGAGAACCCCTTTACCTGTGCGGAAGACAAGAGTGAGTGTGGCTTTTCTTATCAACATCAAGCTGGTGTTGCTAATGATAAGGTCAAAAATGCTGCGGTCTCTGGCTCTAGGGTTGATAACTTGCTCACCCAACTCAATCAAATAGAAAAGGCAGGTAATGCCAAAACCTACATCGTCCCCGTCGGTGGCAACGACTACTGCGCTGCTGCTTTCAAGCAGGCTGACTATGTGGCGAGCATGAAGAAGGTTATCGACAAGATATTAAGTGCCAACGACAGCGCCCAGATAATCATCGTCGCTATCCCCAATATCGTCGAGCTGTTCAAAACTATCGCCCCGCCAAACACGATGGCCTTAGAGGTCAATTCCATCACCGACACATTGATAATCAAAGGTCTTGGTGGCAAGAAAGAGATTCAGTTGCGCTGTAAGCATATTCGTGATGGTGAGAAGATTCACCAAAATGCTCCTGATGTGCCGACCTTTTGTCCGCGCATTTCCGATAACTTGCCTGCGGCCGGTGCTAGAGCTGCTTTTTTTGCTACGAAAAAACAAGAGCTGGACGCGGCAAACCAGGCTACCGCTGCTTTAGTTGCGGGGTATAGCAACAACCGCATCAAGTTTGCGGCTGGTGTCGCGGAGCTTGCATTCACGGCTGCGGACATCTCGGCTGATTGTGTCCATCCGAGTCGGGCGGGGCAAAAGAAGCTTGCTGCTGCTATTTGGCAATACAAATTCTAACTGCTGTGCGCACCCACAAAACATGGGTTGAAATAGACACTAGGGCATTACTCAACAACTACGATGCCCTCTGTGCGGTGCTGGGCAAAGAACGTGTCGCACCAGTATTGAAGGCTAATGCCTACGGGCATGGGGACGAGATAGTTTGTCAAGCCCTGCCAGCAGTAGCGCGGCTCTGTGTGCAGGATGTCTGGGAAGCTGAACGTCTTTTATCATACGGTTATCGCGGCATCGTGCTCGTAATGGGCGGGCAATTACCATCACTACTACAGGGTGGCTTTCAGGATAAGGGCAACCTACCTGCCAACATTGAGCTAACCGCTGGTGATTTTCAGTTCTTACAAGCATGGTGTCAGGCAAAATATAAACCCAAACTACATTTGAAATTTGATACGGGCATGGGGCGACAAGGCTTTAGTCCTGACGATGCGCCGCGGGTAGCAGCAGCGGTAGCACCATTCAAATCGCATATTGTCGGGGTCAGCAGCCACTTTGCTGATGCAGGCGACACCTTTTCGCCCAAGTATCCTACCTACCAGATGGAACGCTTTGCTGCCGTTTGCCGTGTCATGCGTGATGCTGGACTAGTGTTTCAACAGCACCATGCTGCGAGTGCTGCGGCTTTGTTACTACCGAGCAGTCGGCATGACTTTTGTCGGATAGGTATCAGTCTTTATGGGTTTTGGACAACTGCGACGGCGAAAACGATGTATGCCAAGCAAAATAAAACTGTCCCAACGCTAAAACCTATCTTATCGTGGCGAGCGGTGCTTATCGCCGTGCGGCAACTCCCCGCTGGAAGCTACATCGGTTATGGTTGTAATTACTGCACCACCAGAGCAACAAAAATCGCTATCTTGCCTGTCGGCTACTTTGATGGCTACCCGCGCCAAGCCAGTGGTAGCTACGCTTATGTCTTGGTGCGAGGGAAACGTTGCCCCATTCTAGGAGTAGTGTGCATGAACATGCTAGTCATTGATGTCGCACACCTCGAAGGAGTGCAAGTAGGCGACATCGCAACCCTTATCGGCACAGATGGCGAAGAATGCCTTGCTGCCGAGCAGCTAGCAGCTTGGGCAAACACCATCAGTTACGACATCACCACCCGTCTCCACCCATCCATGCCGCGCCAAATTGTAAAACACTTGTAAGCAGGGTGCCGTTAACTCTACAGTATCTAACGCTAAACGCGGCGATACCTTGATTATTTTAATAGAAAAGACATTATTTATACTCTATTATTGTAATTTTTATTCCACTCTTATAGACAGGGGCAGGAAAGTAAGAAACATTTTAAGGAGAGCGACATGTTACGTGTGATTGGTTTAATCCTATTGGTTAGCAGCTGGCAGCTGCAGGCGTTTGCGCCCAATGCTGCGGTCAAGGCTGCTCGTGCTGCACGAGGCACGATCAGCAAGAACATCTCGGACTCGGCGCAGTTGCGGGCATTGTTTGAGCAGTTGCGAGGCTTGCGAGCTAAATCGCAGCTGGCGGTGCGCAATAATGCTGACAACAAAGGGATATTCATTGGCATCGACTTGGGAACGACAAACTCGGTGGTTTCGATTGTTTCAGAAGCTGATGATGCGACACCTAAAGTGTTGAACATAGCCGCGGCTAGAAATCTAACGCCGAGCGTGGTGCAGTTTGATGAAGCGGGTAATGTAGCCAGTGTTGGTGATGCCGCGGTCAATGCATCGATCAACGATCCAGCCAATACCATCTTTTCAGTAAAGCGTTTTATCGGCTCTTCGTATGAGGACGCACTCAAGGAAATTAACATCGATGACCTGCCCTACAAGGTGGTGCGCGGCGCTAATGGACGTGCTTCCATCGAGTTGAGCAGTGGTGTACAGATTCAACCTGAACAGGTATCAGCCGAAGTGTTGGCAAGTTTACGGTCAGTGGTGGAAAAGCAGTTCCCAGATCAGGAAATCAAACGCGTGGTTATCACTATCCCTGAACGCTTTATCAACGACCAGCGCCAAGCAACTATCGCAGCAGCGGAACTCGCAGGCTTTCCAGCTGGTAAGGTTGATTTTGTCAACGAGCCTACGGCTGCTGCGGTTAGCTACGGACTTGATGCAAGCAAGGAAGGCGAGAAGGTGATTGTCTATGACTTGGGCGGTGGCACCACTGACATAGCACTGTTGGAAATTACGGACAATGATTTCAACACCTTGATTACGCGTGGGAACACAGCTCTCGGCGGCGATAACATCGACGAGAAGATTGTCAAAACACTGAAAGAAAGAGTTGAAGCCGATGCTGGCTTTGAACTCAATGCGCAGGGCATGGATATGCTGCGTAAGCAGGCGGTGCAAGCAAAGCATGATTTATCTGATGCTGAACAGGTAGCCTTAACCGTCACTGCTTTTGGCAACGGTGGTTTTAAAGCAGTGCCCGTAAGCTTAACCCGTGCTGAACTTGAAACGATGATTGCCGACTTTATCGGTGAAACCGATAAGCTGTTGAAGGAAGTGCTTGAAGAGACTACCGCTAAAAAACTATCCGCTCTCACGCCTGACGAGATCGACCAAGTTGTCTTTGTCGGTGGAACAACCCGCATTCCCGCATTTAAAGAGCAAATCGCTAAACTATTCCCCAACAGCGGCTTACATTTTGGTGAGAACCCAGATGAAGCTGTATCGTTGGGCGCATCTATCTATGCCAAAGGCTTATCCACGGTCGGCAGTGATTTGAGCGTGCAAACGCAAAACAACATCCCAATTGGTATTCGACTGGGTGATGGTCGGTTCTTCAAGATCTACAAAGAAGGGGAACAGATTCCAGGCAAGGCATCTGGTGAAGGACTACATATCGATGGTCGGCGCGGGGAGCTGGTTAGCAATGTGGAAGTTGATGTCTATCAAGGCACGCGTGAAAGAGCGGCGGACAACAAGGCGTTGGGCAAGTTCAATGCTGATATTGGCCCGAGCAAAGCGCTTGAGGATACCTTTACGGTAGACATGGAGCTTGATAGAAATGGCATCGTAACCGTTACGATGCGCAACGACATCACAGGCGTGCAGGATTCCGCCAAAATCACTGGCAGCACACGTTTGAACGCTGAAGAGATTGCTCGCATGCAGGGCGATATGAAACTCAATGAAGCAGAAGATGCGATGATTGCTGAGCTTGGTGAACAGGCCAACGAATTCCAAGCCGCGATCAATTTAGGTAAAGACCTCTTGAGTAGACCGAACGTCAAGCTTTCTGATGCCACCCGCAGCGAGGCGGAAGAACTAATCGCCCAGGTTGATGCCCTTGCCAAAGTGAACTTTGACGAACTTCAGGGTGTCGATGCGATAACGAAGGAAATTGAAAAAATTACCGCCGAAACGAAAAAAATGTCAGACCTAAACAACAAGATGGTCAACGAATCGCGCGGTGAATAACGGTGAGAGGCTTTATGCCTCTCAACCCCTCCCCTTATTATTTGCGAGGAGGGGAACTATATCGTCAGTATCTCTTTTTCTTTCTTGGCAATCTGTGCATCGATGGCAACGATATTGGCATCTGTTTCTTTTTGAATGTCGCGTTGAATTCGCTTGGCATCGTCTTCAGCCAATTCTTTATCCTTTTTGATACTGTTGTTGGTATCCTGACGAATCAGACGCACCGCTACCTTACATTCCTCACCGATTTTTTTTATTTTTTTGACCAATTCCTTGCGGCGATCCTCAGTCAGCGGTGGCACGGTAACCCTGATAATGTTGCCATCACTCGTCGGCTGTAAGCCAATGTTCGCAGCCATTATTGCCTTCTCAATGTCTGGCAACACCGATTTTTCATAAGGAGAAATCACGATTGAACGCGCATCAGGAGCACTGACTGTCGCCACCTGTGAAATCGGAACATTTGACCCATAGTAACGGACATTGACCGCATCAAGTAAATTCACCGAGGCACGCCCCGTGCGGGTACGCAACAACTCCTGCTGTAAAGCAGCCAAACTCTGTGCCATCTTGTGCTTACAACTGGTAAGAAAATCATTCATGTTGTTTTACCTTTATGATGCATGTCCCCTCCTCCTAGACCTAGAATTGGCAGTTCACCTGCTCACTCACCAACTTGCATCCGCACAAATCCTGCCACCTGTAAGCCAGCAGCATGCTTATGTAGATACGACTGCACCGAGACTTTTGGCTCTTTGACATACGGCTGCTGGAGTAGACAGGTCTCGTCATAAAATTTTTTGATTTGCCCCGCGATAATTTTGGGGATAATCGCATCAGGCTTACCCTCCTCTGTTAGTTTCTTGTGGGCAATTGCCTTTTCCTGCTCTACTTCTGTTGCGTCCACATCGCTTGACTGTAGGTAGCGCGGCGCACTGGCGATGACATGCATCGCAACATCACGACCTAGTTCCGCGTAGTCGTCTTTGTTCGCACCCTCTTTGGTCTTAAACGCCACCAACGTGCCTAACTTGCCTCCCAAATGAATATAGCTGCTCACAAATCCCTGTTCGGTGCTGATCTTTTGTAATTTACTAATCGTAATGTTCTCACCAATTTTGCTCACTAAATCGATCAATAGGTCTTTCACCAGCCGACCATCGTGCGTAGCAGTAGTCAGTTCCTCAACACTGCTGATATGCTTTGTAATTGCTAGCGCGGCCAACTGCTGTCCAAAAGAGTTGAAGTCGCTATTCTTGCTGACAAAATCAGTCTCGCAATTGATTTCCAACATCACCGCCTGCTGCTGCGAACTGTCGCTATGCGTGAACAGCATACCTTCACTCGTCGTGCGAGAAGACTTCTGGGCGGCACGCGACATCCCACGCTCACGCAAATACAGGATAGCCTTGTCCATGTCGCCATCACTGGCAACCAACGCCTTCTTGCATTCCATCATGCCTATGCCTGTTTTTGCCCGCAGGTCTTTGACAAGTTGAGCTGTAATCGTCATTTGTTCACCTGTTGCTCATCTTGTTGGTTACTTGATTGCTTAGCCGTTTCCGTTTGCGCCTGACCGTCGGAAGTGATTTTCGGTTTCTTTTCTACCGCAACCGTATGCCCATGTGCATCGTAGAACGAACCTTCAACTACTGGTGCGCTCTTGGCATCATCATCGCCTTCAAAGTTTTTCGCACGTTCCTTGCCGATCGCACACGCTTCTGCCAATGTCGTAATGAACAAGGTAAGCGACTTCACACTGTCATCGTTGCCTGGCACAACATAGTCAAGCCCAGTGGGGTCGGCATTCGTATCCGTGATCGCAACCACTGGAATACCAAGATTTTTAGCCTCACTCACCGCTATCGCCTCCCTATGGGCATCAATGACCAGTAAAGCATCAGGCATGCCATGCATATCCTTGATACCACCAAGATTGCGGTGCAATTTGAATTTTTGGCGTTCAAGGTTGAGCACTTCCTTCTTCGGTAATTTTTCATATGTGCCATCCTTGCTTATTTCCTCAATCTTGCGCAAGCGATGGATACTTTGGCGAATTGTGTTGAAATTTGTCAATGTGCCACCAAGCCAGCGATGATTGATGTAATACATTTGGCAACGCGTTGCTTCTTGGGCGACAAGCTCGCGTGATTGGCGTTTTGTGCCGACGAAGAGCACCTTGCCGCCTTTTGCTGCCACCCGTTCCAGATAGCCAGCTGCAGCCTGTAGGTGTTTTACCGTTTTTTGTAAATCAATGATGTGAATACCGTTGCGCGCCGCAAAAATATAGGGACGCATCTTCGGGTTCCATCTTTTGGTTTGATGCCCATAATGCACCCCCGCCTGTAGTAATTCCCGCATGTTGATTGTAACTGCCACTAAACCTCCATAGGATCAAACGTCCATGTTACCGTTTGCTACTCACTTGCTTCTCTCCAATGCTGCCCAGCAAAGCTGCCTGCTCGTTATGTAGCAAAATTGTTTATCATTGACCACTTTCTTTTCGTCGAGCACTGTCGTTATTGCCTGGCATAAAACACACCTAACGTTTACTCTTTAGTTTGACGATGCAAAGCCTGAGATGGAAGGCAAGTGGTATATCATTGAAGAATTCGGCAGAATCGGCCCCTTCTCCTATCGTGAGTTGCTCGGTGGGGTGGAGCGTGGCGATTACGACTACTCGGTGCGTTTAGAATCAGAGCAGTCGGGGCGACGCACCAATCTTACTGAATTGATGAACCGCGCCAAGAAAGCACCACCATCAAAGTTTACGCCCGTCAGACAGCGTTCAACCCACAGGCGACGCAGGACGACGGTTAGTCGTGCGCCATCACGTCCAAGGGTGTCGATTGTCAAGATTGAAAGCATATTGAAAAACTTCATCATCGCCCTAACTGGTAGCGTTGTCGCATTAGGGTTATTCTTTTTCTTCAAAAAGGTCGATCTTTCACAGCTGTTACCTGAAGAAAAACCACCGAAGCAAGACATCATAACCCTTGATTTACCAAGCAACACAGACAAGCGCCTGCCCGCCGCATTTGACAATGTAACGAAGATTAGTGCGCTGCCGAGCAAGACCAAACAAACTGTGCGTATCGGCCCCGTGCGGTTCAGCCGCAAACAACTACGCAACTGTAAGGTAAAGTGCCGTTTGCTGGTAACCGACTCTCATGGCGCAAGTGTTACCGCCATATTCTTTTCGCAATCGTTTCGCAGTAAGCTGACCAACACGCGTGGCAAGTCGGTATACCTGCGCGGTATCGTCTCTGCTAAAGGCAATGAACTTTACCTACAGTCGGTTTCTTATCGGTAGCTGGGCAAGCACTCCGCATACAATAGGGCGTGTCGCCATTTCGCTTAACAAATTTTTGCATGGAGCAATGAGTTTT
>JAPPIL010000035.1 GCA_028877195.1 Pseudomonadota bacterium | reverse complement strand
TGACTCAAACCAGCATATGTTTGCGAACAAAAGGGATGGAGGTGCGGAGGAAGGGCACTTCAAAACGGAGAGAGGACAGGCAAGCTTGCTTGCCATGTTCGATCGGAGTGCATGAAGTCTGCGAAGCTCACGTTCCTCCGCATACAAACAAAAATAGGCATTACTTATGCAACAAAGCCACTACAACCCCCTAGTGCAGGGTGTAGATAAGCTTCCCTATGTTTTGCTGTATCTGTCATGGGTTTGCCACCTTCCACCGAGTGATAACTACACATGTGGAGTCCGTAGCTCGCCAATCTACCGAGTCAATCTCAACATCAAGCGACTCGTTAATGCCATGAGCTGAACAATAAACACCAGCGTCTAGAAATTCCGTATAAAATCGACCATACCACGTCCCACCTGCTACGCTGTTAAGTGTAGTTTCATTGCAGTTATTTTTACCAACTACTCCATCTAGCCATCTGCCTTTTAACTCTCTGACGGGTCGTCCGTTTGGACGAAGCCCATTGTCATGGGTGTTCCACCACGCTCCAGGATTTTCAGTACGGAAGCCAAGCCGGGAAACCTTGAAGCCAGGCCGGACAAAAGTATATTTTATATCTTTTTTTAAATACTCGGCATTGTTGGTAATTCCGAAATTATCCTTGCAGGCGGGGCTTAATCTAAACGGGCGATTGTCAACTTCAGTCTTCCAATTAGGAGGTAACACGAAAACTGTTTTAATAGATAGCGGCTTTGGGCTGCTTGGGGCAGGAGCGGTAGCAGGCTCTGGGTTAAGAATAGGTTTTGCTGTTGGAGACGGGCTTGCATCGACTGGAGGGATAGTGGGAATTGGAGTGATGGGTACTGGCGTAGCAGTTACATCTCCCCCTCCAGGAGTAGGGGACACGCTAGTAGCAGGGGACATGATTATTTCTCCGCAGCCAACTGAGTAATAAAAACAAATGAGTAACAAAAACGCGATAACTTTCATCATCCTACTTATCTCCTGTGCACACTCACGCATATAAGAGGGTATCGACCGTTTTTTTTTTGCTTTATTTTTTATTGATGATTACCGATGTTTTTCTTTAAAATCTCTTATTTTTCAAGCATATACAATCACATGCTCGTTTACAAAGCTAATCGCCCACATACAACTCTATGTTCTTGAGTATTTGCGCCAGCCCTTCAGCTTCAACATCTGATACTTTTGTCGTCAAGTCTTGAATTACCTTCCATGCTTTCGCTATTGTTTCTGCGTCCACCTTGCCGTCTTCTATCTCGCGTCGTCAACCGCTTTAACCGTAGTGGCAGCTAAATTTGCCAGTGCTGTCTTGTTAGTTACGACAGAGGCAGCGACGATCTGCTTTAGGGCATCAGCTTGGCTTGCTGTAACCTTCTTTGTTTGGCAACGTCGTTCTAGGAAAATCAAAAAGCGGCGGCTGTCGCAGCCTTCAGTTCAAGCATTTTCTTTCTCTTTCGCAGTGCTGCTCTTCTTACGTTTTTGCTGCATTGCTTACAGCGTGCCATGCCTTTTCGGTGTGCTAGTTGTTTCTTGCCGCACCTGATGCAAATGTGCGGGATGGTTCTGTAGATAATCTGCGGTTGAACAGGGTTTTCATTCACAGCAAGACGACGCATTCTCTTGTCGATTAAATCTGCGCTCATGATAATCGTTCGAGAAGTATCAGTCCAGCTTAACCAACATATCCGATAAATCGGTTAATCAGATTAATCGAGCGCACAATAGTTTTTCGTTGATTAGGGGGTAGGGTATTTGCATGACCTTAAACCGTGCTCACCAGCATCGCAAGTACCTTGCACTCTTCTGTGCAAGTTATCTGGGTCGTCTGGATCATCATCCACGTGAGTAACACAATTGGAATCATCGCAACAGCTATGGCAAGCATCATGCCCACCAAATCCGTCCCATGCGGGAATAAAGACACTGCCACATGAGCATTCTGGTTCATATGGCAATCCTCCGCTAGGTGCGCTAGGTGATGGTGCAGGAGGTGGAGTCGGGCATGTGCATGACCTCTTTG
>JAPPIL010000261.1 GCA_028877195.1 Pseudomonadota bacterium | reverse complement strand
GCTGCACACGGTGGGGCTACTTATGTTGATGGAAACGCCATGGCTAACCCATCTGGTTGTGGGTGGAGAGATGGTATCAAACAGTGTGTTTGTCATTTCTCCTTCACCCAAACCCCACCACCACGATGACTAATCGTTTGAATCAGGGAGGGGTTTAATTGAAAACATTGCTACTCATCGCCATACTCTGCACCACTGCCTGTATCATCAAGAACAGGCAAGCGCAGGGCAAGTTTATCGCCGCTCAAGCAGGAAATCAGGTAAAGCTTAAGCTGCTGATGCCGCTTATCTTTAACCAGCAATGGAAAATAGGCTATCGTTACGGTGTCGATTGTAAGCCAGCTGACCGCCAAAACGATGTCGAGCTGCGGGCAGCCATATCTAAGACGCTGCGGGTATGGCTAGAACCGATAAAGGAACTGCAACCAGCACGCCCGCTGGTCGATAAGTTCGTCTATGAACTGCAAGCTGACTTTGATCCTGTTCAGCCTGGTGATAGTGTCAGTCGCAATATTGAGGAAGACTTACAGGGCTGGCGGCGCATGGACTTGCGCGTAACCTTTCAATGCACGCATGGGCGTTCAAATGCCGCCATTGGCGACAAACTTCCGCCTGCGGTATTCGTGCGTAGTGGCATAGAAACAACACCCGCTATGCTCGCAACTCTTGCTCATGAAATCGGGCATGCTTTTGGTTTGTTGGATACTTATAGCCGTGCTCTAGCGCCAAGTCATGGCGGACTCGAAGCGACCCTGGGTATACAGCCAGCCTCGATAATGGCAATGGCGAGTGGTTTTCATAGCGGAGAACGTAAGCACCTCCCACCTGCCATCAGCGAAGACGATAAGCGCGGTGTTGTCTGGCTTTACAAATTCTTTCATAACAATCAGCCTATCAAAGACTGTTTTTTTGCAGATTATGTTTACGTGGAACGACCCGATGCAGTGGCAGGAGCTTGTCGCCCCAAACATCCGATAATATTTGAAGCCAAGCACAACCCTTCAAAGCACACCATCCAGATTCTCAAGGACGACCCGAACCTTAACGTCAACGCTCAAGATGTCAGCGGCATGACCGCCCTACACTATGCGGTGATGTATGAGAGGGTAGATATAGTCAAGGCTCTGCTTGCACATGCGAAGATCAACCTCGACCTCAAGAACAAGCATGGCAAGACCGCTTTTGATCTGGCGCTTGAAACGAATAATGCTCGTATCACAGCACTCTTCCCTGCTCCCAAGCAAGAAAAGGAAACTAAACAAGCAGAGAAACCCCTCAATGTTGCACCTAGAAACAAAGTTATTACGACCTGGGGAGCTATTAAGTCAGAGTGATTGTGCAGGGTGGCGCTATGGCAGCAAAATCAAATAGCGGGTTAACGATCGTCGAATTAATGGTTGTCCTAGCGATACTAGCAACGCTCGTTGTCCTAGCTACGCCGCTTTACAACGCCACGGTCGCCCGCAGTAGAATGGGCGAAGCAAAGGTCAACCTCAA
Organism: Pseudomonadota bacterium; assembly: GCA_028877195.1. GTDB lineage: Bacteria > Bdellovibrionota_B > Oligoflexia > Oligoflexales > JAPPIL01 > JAPPIL01. The sequence continues at coordinate 543 of JAPPIL010000261.1, read as the reverse complement.
CACTATCGCTTCGCTACAAGAGAACTACCTGTTGGACTACTCTAAATACTTCGGCAGCTTGTCGGTTGGCGCATCAGGCTGTGCGGACAATGACTTGGGCTTCCTACCGAAGAACTGCTCGACCATGCGTTATCACTTCACGACCAGCGGAGGGTCAAGAAACTTTACCGCTACCGCTAACGCCCCCGCCAGCAAAAAGGTATACCCTCACTGCGCTAAACCAGATCAATGGCAGTATGTTAAGAATGATCGGTTCTGTTCAGCGGCAACTTCTTGCCGCCCCGTGCATACCGTAAACGTCCTTAAGGCATGTGAGTTGTGAGTCAGGCATAGCCCTAGACGAGCATCTCAATGCTGCTTGCACAGGTAGCTTAAGCATTATGCGTCTTCACGTATAGCGCCCAGCAGGACAACCAATCACTTTACCCTTCGGTAGCCTTTAAAAAAAATAAATAATTGTTTTAGCAAACGGAAAGTCTGCCGATAGACACTAGGGCGTGTCGCCATTTCAAATCTATCACGTTTAGATGCCTCTAATGCTTG
>JAPPIL010000187.1 GCA_028877195.1 Pseudomonadota bacterium | reverse complement strand
GGGGGCGAAACGTGCCTTTTGGCACGTTTCGTGGAGGGGGGAAAGCCCTCCGCAAAAAAAAAGGAGAGATGTTAGTTATGCAACAAAGCCGGCACGCCCTAGTCATTGCATTGCGTCTGATATATGCGATCGTTAACTTTAACCAAGACCTTGCCACCGAGACTACAGGGGAAGTTTGCTGGTTGAAGCCAAAACCCATAACCATTTTTGCCTGAAAACGGCGTATTACCGTAGCTTGTGTGGAGCACCTTGCCACTATCTGGAGCGGTGCTAGCGTAGACGATGCTCGCTTGGTCTTGTATACGCAAGGGGTCGTTAGGCATCGGGTTGGGGTTGACAGAAAAATTAATAACGGTGGTTGCCTTCAAAGCATCGTAGTTAGCGGTCATCGTGATGTCATTGTTGGCATGTGGTGTTACTTCAGTGCCGATTGCCTCGATTCCCTCGGAGGTTAAACCAATGATTTTGCTAACCCCTTTGCCCACCGCCGCGGCAGTAAAAAAGACATCAAACCTTGCCACGACATGCTCGCGCAGCGACATTGGCAACTGTTGCTTGTCTCGTTGTCCAGCAGTTGGCGTTGATAGGTCGTGAATATCGTGCATATTCCAGCTACCCAAGACACCCTGCAGTACCTCACCATGATGGTTCACAACTCGCAGCTTATGTCGTCCGTTCAGACTATGGTTGCCGTTCTTGGACATGATGTAGACTGGAAACAGTTCGCCGATGGCAACATCACCAAGATGGCGTGGATAGATGAAAAAATCCCCTGCCAGCACTGGATCGACGCTGAACGGCCCGCCTTCGGTGCTCAAGCGTTTACCGCTGACCATCGCTTCAGCATGTAAAAACGCCGCCAACACAGGCTCATCAAGCTTAAAGTGAAACACGGCGACACCCTTGTCCGTTTGCGCACGTTCCAACTCCCGATAGCCAGCGGTAGTTTTTATTCCCAGCACCACTTCCGTTTGCAAGTTAGCATCGGTAACCGCATGCCCATCGCAATTTTCTAACGCCACCTGCACCGATACGGTGTTGCCAGTGCCTGCATCAGCGACTGGACTCATTCGTAGGTGCAACCCATCGCCAGATTTATGTAATCCAACGCCTTGTTCAAGATTTACAGTTGGCAGTTCAAAGTCATCCAACCCACATGCGCCCAATAACAAAAAAAATATCACAAGTCTTAACATTACATCCCCCTATGAGAGTCAACCATGCTTCGGCAGTCTGGACAACGACTTTACCTTGAGTCAGCCTTGCCGTGCGGGATTGCTGAATATGATTGCCACATCTTTTAGAATTTCTAAAACACAAATCAATGCTTGTTATTTTCACAAAAGAAGCGGGGTAATCTTGTTGTTATATTTGGTTGTATTGTCGCCCCTTGCTGGTGGCTATCTCTTTATGCTACGATGCGCGGCGATTCTGGGGGTATTCTATGCAGGCGATAATCAAATCAGGCGGACATCAATATCGGGTTGCGGCTGGCACGAAGATTGCGGTGGATAGCATCGTTGCCGATGTCGGTAGTGAGGTGGAATTTGCTGATGTATTGGCAACTATGCCCGATGCGGATAATGGTGCTGGCAAGGGGCGCGATAACAGTTGCCAATTTGGGACACCTTACCTGACTGGCGTGGTGGTCAAGGGCAAGGTCGTGGCGCAAGCTCGTCGTCCTAAAGTCGTCATCTTCAAGTATAAGCGGCGCAAAAACTACAAACGCACCAGGGGTTGGCGACAGTCCTATACCGAGGTTGAGATTACCAGCGTTGCTAACCAAGCAAATCAAGCAAACAGCTAACTTGTATTTAGCAGTTCTCTTTGTATCTTCCATAGCGTTTCTTTGTGGCAACGATACTTTTGCTCGCGACAAAACCGAGCGAACACGTGCCACCGCACAGCGGCTCACTAAAGAATGGGACGCGCTCGTCAGCAAACATGTAGATGCACGCGGCGGTGTGTCGTATCTTGGCTTTACTGCTGATCGCAAGCGACTACAGGCTTTCCTTGCCCAACATCGTCAGCTCGACGTGGCATCGTTTGCAGCAAACAGCAAAAAATCCCTTTACATCAACCTTTACAATGC
>JAPPIL010000079.1 GCA_028877195.1 Pseudomonadota bacterium | reverse complement strand
TTTTGTCAGTAGTCTTGCCCTGCCTGCCGATAAGAGATTAAGATTGACAGGGCAAAAAGAAAATTCGTCTAGTGTTGTCGCTATAGGCAATAGGCTGTTGCCTATGCATGTCTTCACAAGAAAGCTATGCTAAATTTCCTACTACAGCGATTAGGTGTGTTCCTCATTACATTGTGGGGTATCTCAATCGTTTCCTTTAGCTTGATACGGCTAGTGCCAGGCGACCCAGTGCTCCTGTTGTTAGGCGATCGTGGCGCTGACCCGCAGCTCTATGCGGAGATGAAAGCAACACTCGGCTTACATTTACCCATCTATCGGCAGTATTTTGAATTTATCGGCAACGCTTTACAAGGTGATCTGGGTGCATCGGTCGTATCCCGTTCCCCTGTCGTGCACGAGTTTTTTGCTCGGTTTCCCGCCACCCTTGAACTTACCTTGATGGCGATGCTGTTTGGCATCCTGCTCGGCATCCCTTTAGGCATACTGGCGGCGATCAATCGCAATGGTGTCTTTGACTATAGCGTCATGTTTACGTCTTTAGTCGGCTACTCAATGCCGATATTTTGGTGGGGGTTGATTCTAATCATCGTCTTCTCCGTTGCGCTCGGTTGGACACCAGTGGCAGGGCGAATTAGCGTGCTCTACGCCTTTGAACCGATAACAGGATTCATGCTCATCGACTCCTTGCTCCAACCAGAGGAAAAACTCGCCATCTTCGCCGATGCCCTGCGTCATCTTGCCTTACCCGCAATTGCGATGGGCACGATTCCACTCGCACTCATCGCTCGCATCACCCGTTCAAGCATGCTTGAAATAATCAGCGAAGACTACATGTTAACTGCCAAAGCGAAAGGCGTTTCCAAACTCCGCCTCTACTTGGTGCACGGATTGCGCAATGCGTTGATACCGATTGTTACGGTCATCGGACTGTTAGTAAGCTCGCTTGTCGCGGGGGCAATTCTAACCGAAACTATTTTCTCTTTCCCAGGCATCGGTAAATGGATACTGCATAGCATCACTGCTAGAGATTACCCAGTCGTGCAGGGGGGGATATTGTTGATCGGGGCATTGGTAATTATCATCAATCTCTCGGTCGACCTGCTCTATGTCGCAATCAACCCAAAAATGCGAGGATCGTAGTGCTGCTTGAGTTTTGGCGCAGTTTTTCACAAAGCAAGGGAGCATTGATCGGATTAGCGATAATCATGCTGTTCTTCATCGTTGCGGTCGGTGCAGGAGTAATCAGCCCCTATGATCCAAGCACGGTCTTCAGCGACGCTGCTCTTTCACCACCAGATTTAACTAGCAAATATCTGCTGGGCACGGACGATCTCGGCCGCGACATCTTAAGCCGTTTGCTATACGGTGCACGGGTGTCGCTGATTTTGGGACTGTTAATTGTCTTTATTTCCGCACTCTTCGGTATCGTGCTTGGTCTTACAGCTGGCTATTTGGGTGGCATCACCGACATGATAATCATGCGTTTCACCGACATCTTGATGAGCTTGCCGAGCATTCTGCTAGCAATCGTCGTCGTCAGTGTGCTTGGCACAAGTTTATTTAACACGGTCATCGCTATCAGTATCGTCTCCATACCAGCATTTGTGCGACTGGTGCGAGCTAGTGTTCTGGCTGAAAAACGCAAAAATTACGTGATATGTGCTCGTTGTTTCGGGGCAAGTCATTTTCGCATCGCTTTTCTAAACATTTTACCGAACTGCATCGCACCGATAACCGTTCAAGCAACTCTTGCTTTCAGCGACGGGATACTCAACATCGCTGCCCTTGGGTTTCTCGGCTTGGGAGCACAACCGCCAACTCCCGAATGGGGAACGATGCTTGCCGATGCTCGCGACTATATTATTAGCGAACCGTATTTGGTCATGTTGCCAGGCTTATGTATTCTGGCGGTGGTTATCTCATTCAACCTTGTGGGTGATGTCATGCGCGACTGTTTAGATGCTAAATTAAAGAAGATATAATTATGACATCGACCAGTGTAGTTTTGTTAGATAATTATCAATGCCTGCGTATGTTCAGCAAGCAGTCTAGGAGGGGGTGCACGGGGCTTTGTTGCATAAGTAATGCCTATTTTTGTTTGTATGCGGAGAGCGTTAGT
>JAPPIL010000206.1 GCA_028877195.1 Pseudomonadota bacterium | reverse complement strand
GTCTGCGAAGCTCACGCCTCTCGTATAAAAAATAGGCATTACTTATGCAACAAAGTCTGCTCTCACCTATTGTTTCTTTTTCAAAAAGTTTGGAAGGTTTTGATATGGGTGTGCGTTAGTCGCTCTACGAGCGACTAACGCTCTCTCGTATCAAAAATACATTTGCGGAGGAGAGGTTGTTGCTGATAAAAGCGTCTACAACTAGCGAGATGTTTTTTTAGTTTATTTGGAGGTTATCCGATGGCATCACACATGAAGCGCACTCGTATCAGGCGGGCGATGAAGAAGGCGGCACGTGGCCGCAAACGCAAGGCCAAGCTGCAGAGCAAAGGCTCTACCCCTCCGCGTTTGCCGCTCCTACCAACGGCAAAAGACTGATTGCCAGAACAAACGGAGCTACACCTAAATTCAGCAAAAATGACCGTTGACTTACCAGTCGGCAGTTCATATATCCCTCTTTCTGCTACAAACATACACCGATTGATGGAGGGGAAATGATCCGCACTTACGTTCTTGCGATAATGGTAATGCCTGCGTCTGTATTGACGGCAGCCGACAATACAGCTAGCGATGTGCTAACGACAACGACCACACAACCACAAAAAACTTGGACTGATACTCGCTCGTTGCGTGCAAACATGGACTTGCCACTGGTAAAGTATAAGCCTGATGCACACGACACGCTAGTTTACCCCAAACATACACCTGCTTTCAAAGTTCATGCTGAAACGATTAAGAACAGCATTCATCGCGACATCCTCGCTGAAGGCAAGCAAGCATGGGAAGCACACGATCAACCGCATTACATCTTTGAGACAGGAGCAGATATTGAGACCGATGTAACCAAACTACAGCAGCTGGCAAAACTTACGCACATGCCATGGTCAGGCTACTACTACCCAACTTCATTCGGAGGGGTATCGGCTCGCTATGGCGACGAGGAATATGAAGACTTTATCATCAATCTTGCCGACGACGATGGCAAACACAACTATGGACAGGCGATGTCGTATTATCAACAGCCAGCTGAATTTCTGCAACTGCTTACATCAGATACAACCGACCATAACCTTATGCATTACTCACCCGCAGAAAAGTATGACCTTCTCATCGGTGATAAAGACTTTACCCTCACAAACTATCACAAACAGTTGGGGCATAGATTTGCTGACGAGAATGGCGCGGTCGCCAACTGGATGGGGTTGTGTCATGGTTGGGCAGTTGCCGCCTACGCTGCCGAGCGCCCTGTCAAAACAGTTGAAGTTCTTGCTGCCGATAACAAGACGAAAATTCCCTTTCACTACGATGATATTCGTGCCCTTGTCTCGCTGAAATGGGCACAATCACTGCGTAACAGAGATACTCTCTATGTCGGTGGGCGTTGCAACCTCAAAGATGATGATGATGAAATACAAAAGGATGCCAAAACAGGCAAGATTCTCAACAAAGAATGCCTTGATACCAATCCAGGAACTTGGCACATCGTTGTTGCTAATAAAATCGCTCGTCAAAATAAAGCCTTTATCATGGATATAACTTTTGACCACGAAGTTTGGAATCAGCCTGTCGTCGCATACGAAACACTTTTCTACAACCCTTTAACCGACGAATTTGGCGCAGCAGAAGACAGTATTATCCCGATAGATGATGCGTTTCGCCAACATGACCCCTTCAATCATTTGCGCAACAACCCAAAAGCAAAGAAAATCGTCGGCGTTCAAATGCGGGTGCACTACTTGAACGAAGCATTGCCACGCGGCGATGACCCCCATGAGGATGTCTTTCATAGCTTGGAACTTGAATATGACCTTGAGCTTGATGCTGATAACCGCATCGTCGGTGGTGAGTGGCATAAGAATAGCCATCCCGATTTTCTTTGGGACGTTACAACCGCGGCAAAACCTCGCAACATCGTCGATTCTGGACTTGCTCGCACCAAACGCAGCGAGGATATATTTAGCACCTTAATCAATGAACAACGTATTCACCCACGTTGGCATACAGGGCTAGTTAGACTTGCGACTTTATCAACCTTGTCAGTTGAAACAGATGGCTCACCATTAGATGCGGTCATCTCTGCTTTGGTCAAGCTTTCGGCCGCGGAGTAATTACACAGGATTAGTTAGAAGTTAGCATTGATGTATTTAGCCGCTAAACATGCATTAATTATCAGTTTGGCAGCAACACTTATCGCCAGCAGCCCTAAACCCACACAGCCTGCACA
>JAPPIL010000083.1 GCA_028877195.1 Pseudomonadota bacterium | reverse complement strand
TATGATCAAACCAAAAAAACCACTTCTTCTCTTGTTCAGCGGTCATTCATATGAGATTAAGGATAACGCCATTCGGACTAAACTTAATGTGTTAACCAACGCACGGATATGAGGTTGAAAGTCCACGATATGATCAAACCAAAAAAACCACTTCTTCTCTTGTTCAGCGGTCATTCATATGAGGGGGAGAGCAGGAACATGCCAAAAGGCATGTTCAGGAGGGGGAACTCAAGTGAAATGAGGCAAAAACCAAGCTTGCTTGGTTTTTCCGAATGAGCGCAGAGTCTGTCGCTCGTAGAGCGACTAACTCTCTCCGCATACAAACAAAAATAGGCATTACTTATGCAACAAAGCCGCAGTTACCCCCCTTGGAGTTGCCCTCTGAAAAATGCGAGAGTCCTATCTATCCTGCTGCAATTTCTCCCACTCGTCGCGTAAAACGGAAATTTTAAGCCAGTGCCCATGCTCATCTTTGAAATGCCAACAGTTCCAGCCTGAACAGCTACGACCAGTTACCGCGGAGGCAGCAGCGGAGGGAGTAAGATACGCTTTATCGTTTATTTGTAGCTTGCCGTTGGCGGTAATGCGTCCCCAGGTGATTTCACCCTTATAGGTCATTTTCCAGTTGTCGCCAGGCTGTATCAGTCCCTTGTTGAGCAAGTCAGTTATCTTGACATATCTTTTTACATTTCTGCCAACATCATGGCTGTCGCATGGCGGTGCATAAGAGCTAATATCATCAAGCTGAACAGGAAGCCGCCCCTCCTCATCTTTCATTGACTCAATGTATTCTATGATTTGTTTCTTTGTTATCCGCAGACTTGGGTCAGCAACCCGCTCTTGCTTGAACTCACGTTGAATGGCCTGCGCTAAAGTGTCAAATGGTTCGGAGAATAGCGAGCACATCGCTTCCTCTACATGTATGTTTATAGCCTGTTTTTTATAGAATTCTTGGATGTTATTTCTTTCCAATGAGTTGCGACTTATCACTGCGATCAATTGGTCAGCTAACTGGTCGATTGGCAACCCATCATCAGTATCAACTGCGCTTATCTGCAAAGTGAGGTATTTTTGTTCTTCAAAATTTGAGGACGCAGCGGAGTTATACATGACATACTTGTTGCCATCAGTTAGTATTCCCCATTGCGCACCAGCTTGCCCCATATTAGCACACAGTTGCTTGATAATTTTGCCATTGTTAAGGTTCGTTCCAAGTCGCTTGGCTTCAATCAGCAGGGCAGGCTTTTCCTTGTCTGTTAGATAGAAGAAAACATAGTCCATCGCATCACGAAAACCTGGGGGTCTAAACTCACACCTTACGATGTCGAAATCAGCTAAATCCCAGCCCAGCACTTGCAACAAAGGATTGATCAGTCCTTGCCTAGTGTCTTGTTCGCTAATCTTTTGTGATGAGCGCTCTACTTCTAAAATTTTTTGCTTTAGTTCTCGAATAACCCTATACAGCTCGTCTCTGGAGATATTCATGTCTGTTTTGTCCTCTCAACTATAGGGGATGCACTAGAAGAGGCGCTTGCCCCATAACCTTTATATAAATAAAAATGCGACCCCGTCCCGACTTGAACGGGAAACCGTCGGCTTAGAAGGCCGATGCTCTATCCAGTTGAGCTACGGGGCCAGTATCTGATGAACGTATACGTTTAACAGAGCCTGCCTGTGTTTAGCAAGAGGACTAGGAGGGTGTGTTGCGTGTGCAGCAGGGGGGGCTAATCGAAAGAAAGCCCCTATGCTTATATCATCTAGCTAGTCATAAAACTGGAAACCACCATCGTCAACCAGCAACGACTTGTGAACCAAGCGCCGATATGAGCGCACGTAAGGCGATTCAACTCCCGTATCAACATCAGTATGCTGATATATCTCAATGACATAGTAGTCGTTATCAGTAACGTCGATAACCACGCCATCAAGATAGACATCACGGCTATTCACAACATCAATAAAATAAGCATCTCTACCGATATCGCGATGGTCAGGAACAAATTCACCGATCGACTGTTGAAGAAAAACCAAGCGCCCATACTGGTCATCGTATTCAACAAGCAGCTCACCCGTGTCAGTCTCTTCGATGTAGAGCATGTAGTATTCGCCGTCGATCTCAAACTCAACAAACTCCGCATACTTATTATTATAGGAAGCATCTTCTCTGATCACATCATCAACTATAACGCGGCCACTATTGTCGCAACCAAGAAGACCAGAGCAGGCGATGATACCAGCACCGACAATACCGAGAGCTTTTTTGCCGACAGCAGTCTGTCCAATTTTGCTGACGATGCCACCAGCAATACCTCTGCCAACTGAAACTTGGCTAAACAGCAGCAATGATAGCGACAGGGCGATGACTAGTTTCATAATGGTATCCTTATTCGAGTTTAAACACGCAGGCGTAAGTAGGACAAGCTACGTAGTTTGTCAAAGCTTTTTATTTCCTAGCTGCCAGCTCAAAGAAACAACTGTCGCCGAAACTATAGAAGCGGTAGTTTTGTTTGATCGCATGCTGATACATACGCTCGGCTTCTGGTGCACCGATCAATGCACAGATAAGCTGAAACAGAGTCGAGGAGGGTTGATGAAAGTTGGTTATCAAACCGCTGAACAGCTGTGAACGCAGCGGTGCTTGTGGGTGCAAATAAAGGTCGGTCTCATACCAAGTGTCTGCTCGTGCTGTAGTCTGGCGCATAAAACTTTCTAATGCTCGCAAACTTGTTGTGCCAACTGCGATAATCTCTTGCCCCTGTCGTCGGGCAGCGTTGATTTTTGCAACACTTGCTTGCGGCACACAGTAGCGCTCTGGTAAAAGCTGATGTTCGGCTGGATTGGCGGTTCTAATCGGCAAGAACGTCCCCGCACTGACATGTAAAGTCAAGTAACAGTGGTCGATGCCAACACTTTGTAAACGCATCAGATGCTCACGAGTAAAGTGTAGGCCAGCAGTCGGTGCAGCGACCGAGCCACGATGTTTAGCGTAATCCGTTTGATATTCGACCTGACTGCTGCTGTCCTTGATGTAGGGCGGTAGCGGGGTGTTGCCATGCTGTTCCAACCAATCGTAAAAATCAACGCCAGCGCTAGTGGTGATGTGAAGTTGATAGATAGCATGCTTGGCAACGCTACGTTTGCCTGCGACAACAATACGCACTGCCGAATCAACTTGTATAACTTGTGTAAATCGCAGCTTCTTGCTCGGTTTGACCAGCGCTTCACAGCGATAACTAACCGAGCTACTTTCTTTGCCACCGCTTGCGTGCAGACTGTCGTTGCTGGGTGTCGGTAGTCCGAGTAGTAAAAACTCAAACCCCGCCGCACAAATGCGAGCTGGAAACACTTTGGTATCATTGAGAACGAGCAAAGATTTAAACGGCAATACTTCCGCAAGTTGAGCAAACCGACAATCGTGCAACTGCCCATCAAGCATGCGATGCAGCAATCTTGCTTTGCCACGTTGAACAGGGTTATGGGCGATGAGTTCAGGTGGAATGGCTAACATTTTTCCGTCGCAAACAGAGTGCGTCCCTCATGCCTCCCATTCCAAACCTGTGCGCTGGTAGCACCAATCTTCACGCTAACCTTGCCCGCTAACGTGAATGCTTGACTATCGCTACAGGCAATGGTTTTTATCGTGTGATACCGTTGTAAAAATTCCATCAGTAGTTTTTTATCGCGCACCAACAGTAACGGCAGAACACTTGTGTCGTGCGGCAGCAGCGGTTCAAGTTCACTACTTGCATCTAGAGTCAAGATGGGGCATTGAAACGGTTGCTTGCCGCAAAACCTTGCACCTAGTTGCTGGTAGCGATGGCGTTCAACCGTAGATAGCACAGGCAAATCATACGCTGACAACGATGCTTGGAGGTTCAACACCGCTGCCTCTTCAATATCGTTGCCGAGACAAAATAAAATTCGCACCGCAAAACAACCGCGCTGTGCGACGGCGCAGACATCTTCGCTTATTTTTGCTTGGAGGTCAGGCAATTCGTGGGCAGCGATGACTGCGACGGTAGTGTGCGTGCCAAACCCAGCAAATGGCAGGTTAGGGTATGCGTTACGCAGATTTGTGAGGGTCGTGTCGCTGCCATAGCAAAGCACTGCGTCTATATTTGCTAGTGTTGAGCGATGACGGTGAACTTCTATCTTTGCCGCAGGTGTAAGCGAATTGAGTAAAGATATAATTTTTTCTACTAACGGCAAACGGCGTTGGTCGCTCAATTTGACCAGTATTGTCAGACCTAAACAGTAGCCAAAGCATAGTGGATAGATGCCTGCTAATGAATGGCTGGCGGGTAAAATATACAACCATCGTTGTGGTAATGGCGATTGCGGGCGACTGCGCATCAGTGCTTGCTGCCAATCAGTGGGTAAAGAGCGCAGCAGGGTATCTTTAGTCATCGCCGCGATTTTAGGATTAGCAAACTCCTCGCACAGAGCGGGTTCTGCTGCGGTGCGCAAAAAGTTAAGCAAGGCAGGCAGCAGAATATGCGTGCGTTGCTGGACATGCGTAGTGGTGCTGTTGTTGGTGCTTTGATCGGCAGTGCTGGGGGTGGGGATAATTTTAGTATCTAATGCATAGTTGAGAGCGCAACCACGTAGCGGGGCATTGCTTACGCGGCCGAGCAGTTTGAATTTTTTGTCCTTGAGCGCCACGTTATCGTCGGTGCAAATAAAATACGGATAATCGCAACGCAAATAATCATACAATACCAGTGCACCAGTGCCTGTATGTGCTAACGCTTGCGATGTTACATTGTTAGCTTGAGTTTTGACGCGTGGAATGACCCAAGTGGGGAATCTAAATTCTGCCACCCCACCAAAGCGATATGCTTGGGAAGCCAGTTCGCACATGCCATATTCGCTGATTACTTGCGTTAGCGGACAGTGAAAGAATTTTGCCAAGCGTCGATGAAATTCATCAAGGTCAATATCTTCACCACCTGCCTTGATGCCACCCGTTTCAAAGACGAGACTACCAGCAGGTAGCGGGATAGATTCTTGTGCAAACAATTGCAGGTAATGCGCGACAGTTCCCCATAGATAGAGGTGATGCTTGTGCTTGCGCACTTCTGCTCGCAAAGTTTGCGGTGTGGTGTGAGTCATTGTGCCAGCTGCGGCAAACCAAGCGATCATCGTTGCCAAACTAGAATCAGGTGCGGCACTTGCTTGCGGGATGAGTGAGAGTCCCTGTGCTGGTGTATCGTGCCAGTAGTGTCGCAATACCGAGTTGAAAGTTGCCAATGCCCCGTGCCGATAGAGATGCAGACCTTGCTTTGAATAGCTTGACACCGCTCGTGTTGCGCTTGACGTGCCGCTTGATAAGAATTTTTTCTGGGCGATAAACTCCAATGGTGTATGGGTTTGGCGAAAATACTCGGCTGGCAAGAGCTTGGTGTTCGCAAGTGGCATGTTTTTTTGGTGGATATTTGCCCAAAACCCGCTTTCATCGCAGAAAGTGTCTTGCGCCATGCCTAACCACGCAATTATGGTAGGATGATTATGTGGGCGTTCTGGGTTTGATTTGATTGTTTTGTTGATACGGTTCATTGCGTTCAATATCTTGTCTACGCCGCAACTACACATATCTTTTTTGGCAGTGAAAGGGTAGGTTTGTCTGCCATTCCACAGGTAAAGCTTGAGCAGTTTGAGGGTTCACTTGATCTTTTGCTGCATCTTATCAAGGTAAATGAAATAAACATTTTCGCGATCGACTTGTTGTTTCTTGCTAATCAATACTTTGCGGTTTTGCGTTTGTTGGAGTTTCGTGATTTAGCGACGGCTGGAGATTTTCTGCGCACGGCAGCAACGTTGGTTGAGATAAAGAGCAGGCGTTTGCTGCCGAGTGAGCAGGATAGCACTTCCGATGATGCGAGTGCTGACATGTCGTCAGACGAGGATTTGGAAGAGCATTTCAAGGCTCGTATCGTAGGTTATCACTATATGAAGGAAGGGGCATCGTTGCTTGCGCAGCGTTATATGCATGGTTATCGGTATGGCAATCATGAGTGGGATAGATTGAGTGGTAGCATGCCTGGTCAGCAGCTACCAACACGCGGTGATGTGTTAGGGTTGGTGGTTGTTTATACGCAGATGTTGGCGAACATCGTGCAACGCCATGATGAGTTTCCGCAGGCTAAAGTTCAGAAGATTACTTTGGAGGCGGTTATAGACTCTATTTTGCCGCAACTTACCAAGCTCAAAGCATTTCAAGATTTCTACCCGCAGATAGACACGCGGTATCTGTTCGCGGTTTATTTCTTCGCAATTTTGGAGCTTGCCAAGATGGGGCAGGTCTCGCTTTCGCAAGACGAGCATAACGCTACTATTTGGATGCTGGCGAAGGAGTGATCAGTTATGCAGCAAAGCCACTATAGCGCCATCAAAAGCGCCATCAAACACGTGCCTTAAGACACTTGCTTTATAGAAATATGCGTGGCTTACTTACACGGTGGCGTGTTATACTTCACCCCATGAGACAGACCGTTCGACAAGTTCTCCACCACCCTGCAAGCAACGATATACTTGGCAAGACAGTTGAAGTTTGCGGCTGGTTGCGTACTCGCCGCGGCAAGGGTAATTTTGCTTTCTTGGTTATCGGTGATGGCTCATGCCAAGCGAGTTTGCAGGTGGTCGTTGATGCAGAGACTCGTTGTCAACCAAGCTTAAACATGTTCGCAACTGGTGTGGCGCTCAAGGTGCGAGGCATCGTGCAGGCATCGCGTGGTCAGCAAGACCTTGAGCTGTTAGCAAAAGAAGCGGAGCTAATCGGCACTTGCCCGCAGGACTACCCGCTCCAAAAAAAAGGCCATACACTTGAGTTCTTGCGGCAAATCGCACATTTACGTGCTCGTTCTAATACCTTTGGTGCGGTCTTTAGAATCAGGCATAGTGCCAGTCATGCGACGCATAGTTTTTTTCATCAGCAGGGTTTCGCTTGCGTCCATACCCCGATTATTACCCCTAGTGATAGTGAGGGAGCGGGTGAATTATTTACGATCAAGGATGGCGAAAACTTCTTCGGCACGCCTGCTTATCTTGCCGTTAGCGGACAATTACAGCTTGAGTCGGCTTGCCTTGCTTTACAAAAAGTATACACTTTTGCGCCAACCTTCCGCGCCGAGAACTCCAACACCACCAGACATCTGGCGGAGTTTTGGATGCTTGAACCAGAAGTCGCTTTTGCAGACTTGAATGCTATTGCAGACCTTGCCGTCTCCTACCTGCGCTATGTGAGTAAGCAGGTATTGTCAGAATGCCGTGATGACTTGCTGTTTTTACAGCAGCACTACGAAGACTTGAGCCTTGAAGCAATTGAACAAATGTCTAACCTACAGTGTGAACGCATCACCTATACCGATGCAATCAACCTCCTCCAAGAGGCGGCTAAATCTACTAAACGTGCGTTTGAGTTTAGTCCGCAGTGGGGCAACGATTTACAAACCGAGCATGAGCGTTACTTAACTGAAGAGGTTTTCGCAGGTGCGGTTATCGTTACCGACTACCCAAAAAGTTTCAAACCCTTCTATATGCGCGCTAACGATGATGGCAAAACAGTTGCTTGTATGGACTTGCTGTTGCCAAAGGTCGGTGAGCTTATCGGCGGCAGTGAACGGGAGGAGCGTTATGAAGTGCTTAAAAGCAACTGCGACATGCAATGGTATCTTGACTTGCGACGTTTCGGTGCAGCTCCCACTGCTGGGTGGGGAATGGGGTTTGATCGGTTAGTGCAGTATTTCACTGGTATGCGCAACATTCGGGACACGGTATTATCACCGCGAGCACCTGACCTTATACCGTTTTAGCTTGAAGAAGAAGCGACAGGTAACGATAGTTGGTGCAGGAATTACGGGTCTTTCCACCGTCTTTCATCTCACTCAACAAGGTGTAGATGACATCACTCTGATCTATGACCCGAAGATAGCACCTACTACAGGGGCAGGCTTCGCGTTGGGGTCATTGTTTGATAACTTCACCAGACTTTCGCATGCCTATGGTCATAAACTGGCGAGATCGGTTTATGCATTTGCGCAACAGTCTTTACAAGCGTTGCTGACCTTCTGTGCACAACAAAAGCTACCAGTGGCGACGGGTAAGCATTGGCGTTTAGTTGTGAGCGATAGCGAGATGATAGAAGCTCGTAAGGCCGCCACCCAAATGCAAGCGGCGGGTTTTGCTTGCCAACTTTTACCGCCTCCAAGCTTTATGAGCAAACAAGTGCAAGCGATACAGGATGATGGTATCGGCGCAGCACTGCTTGATGAGCACCTCCTGCTCACCAAACTCCATAGTTTGCACCAAGCTGAAGTCATGCATCAACGTGTAATACGAGTTGAGAATGCGAGTAATGCCTGTGTTGTTCATACCGCTGACGGCGACTGTATTCGCAGTGAAATGCTGGTGCTTGCCTGCCATCAGCATATCGGTGGATTGTTGCCAAACTTGCATGAGGTGATTATCCCTTATGCTGATCAGTGGGGGAGTTACCAAGTAACTGCTAACCCGTTGCGATGCGGGGATTTTTTTACTGCTAAGCACGGTCTTGAATGGGGACTAGCGGTAGCGCCTGATCAAATAAGGTTGGGAGGTGCGAGGTATCTTTTGCCGTTGGCTGGTATTGGCATGCGAGAGAGCCGTGTGAATATGAGGGTTGCTACGCACTTGGGTAACAGGTTTCTTGGTCTGATACCTGCGTTCAAAAGTTGTAAGCACCAGCAGTCTATGGCTAGTTGCGGGGTGCGTCCTTGCGACGAGTTGCCATTGATTAGCCCGATGTATGGTAATGAACGCATACTACTTGCTACTGGCTATATGGGTGCTGGGTTAGCGATGGGGTTTATGGCAGGCAAGTGTCTAGCAACGATTATTCAACACGGTAAATGCAGTTTCCTACCCGCTGCACTAGCAGTCAAACGTCAGCGTAGTGTTTAGTTGTCGCAGCGCAGTTCGTCCCGTTCAAAGCGTCAGCGTTGCTCAAGGTAGAGGGTTTGGCGTTGCTGTTGTAAATTTTTCGCATGTAAGTGCATGTGCCCTTTTTGGATGCCTTCAGTGCTTAAGGCTCGCAATGCCGCGAGGTTTTGCGCTAATCCCGCACAGCAGACGATTTC
Source organism: Pseudomonadota bacterium (assembly GCA_028877195.1). Classification (GTDB taxonomy): domain Bacteria; phylum Bdellovibrionota_B; class Oligoflexia; order Oligoflexales; family JAPPIL01; genus JAPPIL01. Next base: position 12,010 of record JAPPIL010000083.1, on the reverse strand, counting down.
TGCTAATGCTCGTGCATTTGGCTGCCCAAGAATTTTGAGGGCTGCGGTCGCGTTGGGATGGAGCTTGGTAACGCCGCCAACGATGCCCAGTGCTAATGGTAAATCAATCTCGCCCTGTAGATAGTTGCCAACCCTACGCCAATAGGCAAGTGGCTTATAATGCCCTGAACGACAAGCATAGGCATGTGCGCCAGCTTCAACCGCTCGCCAGTCATTGCCTGTAGCGATAACTACGGGGTCAATACCATTCATTATCCCCTTGTTATTAGTGGCGGCACGGTAGGGGTCATGGGCGGCGAATTGATAAGCTTGCTCAATACGTTCAACCACCTCTAGTCCGTCAAAGCGTGTGCAATCAAACACTTTAGCTGGAATTTCACAGCTGGCTTTGGCGCGGCGTTGGTCGTTCAAGTTGGTTAAAATTTGCAAACCAATGTCGCAAGGGATAAGCATTTGCAAACGCCTTGCGAGACGCTCGCAGATAGTGTTGACGATGTTTGCGCCCATCGCATCGCAGGTGTTGACATGGACGTGGACAATGAGGTGATTGAGCGCTGGCAATAGATGCCAGTCCAGTCCACAGACCCCGCCACCGCGCATTATCAGACGGTCTTGCCCGACATTGGCATAGTTGATGAGGTCGGCACGCTGTTCCTTGAGAATAGTATCATAAGGGCATACATCTTTGAGCAGCAACTGTATCTGCCCCGTCATTATCGCTTCGGTGCTTTGTGCTTGAAAGCCGCCGCCAGCCCGCACTAGTTTTGCGCCATGACTTGCAGCAGCGAGCACACTGCTTTCTTCGACAACCATAGGCACGAGATAATCTTTAGTATTGATCAAGAAATTAGACGCAAGACCTAACGGCAAGCTGAATGTGCCAATCGCATTCTCAATAAAAGTATCGGTAAGTTCACGAGACATGCCTTGATAATTGTTAAGGCTGTTGAATTCAGCTGTCGTTAGCTTACCGATGTTTTTTGCGATATTGGCACGCTCATGCAATGGCAAGTTATAAAACTTCGGTAGCCTTGATGAACCGATGGTATTTGGGGTAGCCGTCGCAGCAATGGCAGATGACCAGCGAATATCCAAAGAATAACTCCAGAAAACCCGCAAACGTTTAGCACATTTTCCATAATGTGAGTAGAGTTTTCCACCAAGAACTCACTGCCAACATTTTTTAAAACTTGCGATGATGTCTGCATGCGTATGGTGGTTCACATGTTTTTACTACTAACCCTGCTGGCTGCATTAGTTGCCTCGTTGATCAAGATGTTGGATGAGGTGGTAGCGACAGGGTTAGTTGGCAAAGACCTGCTCGTGCGTGAGTATGAACTGCGCCGCTGTGGGCGATTTTTAGCGATGCAAGCGAACCTCCATGCGAGTGTTGCGATTATCGCTCATTACCAGCCAGCAGAATTTGAGCGTGAGCGTTTGTTGACTGCCATCGCTAACTTTACCACTAACTACAAAGCAGAGCATTGCCGCGACACGGTGCTTGGTTTGAAGGTAGAGGTCTATCAACAAGACAATCCGATGCTTCCAGCTTTTTGGGCAAACTATGCATTTAGGTTTGTTAGTTATCGTCAAGCTAATAGATCAGCGACAACGAACCTAGATAGCAGCTAATGGGAGGCTGAAACAGAGATAATGCCGATATTTTTACTTGCTGTTGGGTGTTTATCGGCATGGCTGATGGTTGTGCAGGTGCATGTGCAGTCGCGCCGTGATTTGCAGACCAAGTTTAGTTTGCTGATGACAGGGGCGTTAGAATGTCCGTTTGAAGTGCGGGAATTGTTTGAAGAGGGGGGAGTTATGCCTACAAGGATACGATTGCGGGGTTTTTATGGACAGGTGTGTATGTTGCCAGCCAGTGATTTTGCCAACCGATCTTTGGCGTACGATGAATTGAATCAAGCATTATGTGCGTTGCTTGCTTATCTTGGCGATGATGATTTGCGAGCGTTGGGTAGGTCATGCAAATAGCTTATCTACCGCGGGTGTTTTCACATCTGTTGATGATTGTGCTGGGGATGGCGCTATACAACGTCTTTAGCCCTGCTCCCCCCAAGCAGACAACCGTGAAGTTTAGGAGTGGCTACGTCTATGTTGCATTAGTGCGGGGAGCATTGATTAGCGAGGGGGCGACACTTGGGCAAGAGGTTGATTTTTTAATTAAGCGCCAAGATTTACGCTGTCGCTTGAACTTGCGCGGTGCACGTCTGCATAGTGTGCAACCGCGGTCGTTGCTGGTGAGTATGCCCAAGAAGCATGCCAGTGTAGTGCTAGAGTACTTACAACGCGGTGAAGTGCAGGCGGTTTACCAAGTGGGTGCTGATGATACGCAAGTGCGAGCGATATGTGGACGCAAGACGCTGGTGGTCTATGGTGTGCATTAGGTTGGTGTGGTTATTTTTGTTGCTGACCGCGGCTGCGAGTCAAACGGAACGCCTTGAGATGGTTGTTGGCGAGAGTAGGATTATGCCGTTGTTTTCAGAGCAGGAGGTGTTGGTTTCCAAGAAGGGTGTCGTTAGGGTGGAGCATTTGCGGGGTGAGATGTTTGAGTTGATCGCTTTGAAGGCTGGGGTTGTGTTGATTCAGACGCGGGCACAGGGAAACAAAAAGTATTTGCTACGAGTGCGTAAGGTGCGTAGCAGTTTTGGTTCGGCATGTGAGCAAGCAGGTGTAATTTGTTCAGATAATGCTATCGCTGGTAGCACGGATGATGTGCGAGTGTATCTACAAGCGCGGGCGAAGTGTCAGCGCCGCTGTAGTTTTACTTTGCGTTTGAGTGATGATGCGATGCACGCATGGCTGCAACAGACGAGGGCATTGCTTGGCGAGCGTTTTAGTGTCAGTGCGCATGGTAATGCTCGTTTGTTGGCGTTGGCACATTGTAATAAGCAGAGCCGTGAGGAACTGCGTAAGTTAGCTGATAGTTTGACGGGTGGTTATGTGGCGCAAGGTTTGTTGTATGTCGGTTGTCTACAGCAGCATGATATTTCAATGTATCGTTTGTCTGCGAAAGTATTATTGGTCAATCAAGCAAAGGCACGGGAACTGGGAGTGCGTGAGTTTCAGAAGTTGCTTGCCTACGATGTAAGTTCATTGAGTTGGATGCAACTGCGTCGTATCTCTGATGTTATTGGGCAGCCAAGGTTTAGTCTTATCAATGGTGCGGAAGCGGTGTTTGAGACGGGTGGTGAGTTACAGTATGTTTCTAGTGATAAGGATGGTCAGCACACGAATTGGAAATTCTATGGGTTAGCCTTGCGGGTGAGGGTGGATAAAATCAATGCTTTGCAAGCAAAGGTTCTGCTTGATTTTACGCTCAAAAGCCCGACTGCAAATAGCAGATCAACGTTCAATAGCAGTCGCTTTACCAGCACATTGGCATTACAGATTGCGAGGTCAAAAGCAGTCTCGGTCATCGGTTATCGTAGTGATAGTAAGGGGCGGGAGTTCTTGCCATTGATCAATAAAATTCCAATTATTGGTATACTGTTCAACCGTTTACAGAGTGAATCAGCTTTAAACAAAATCATAATTTGGATGCAGTTAGATTATGATGACGGCAAAAACGAAAGCATGCAGGAGTTGTTTGACAAGTTTTAATACAAGCTTTAACTTCTTCTAAATAGAGATAACCTTTGTCTTAACTTGGCGATCGGGGTAGATGCACTTAATTGCGGCGGCGTAGCGCTTGAGTTGTTCAGTGTAGCTGTCTTTGATGTCGCCCAGCTTGTAATCTACCACCAGCATTTTGTTGGCTGGGTAACAGACAAGCAAGTCGATGATGCCGTTCAGTAATTCATCAGCATTTAGAGTGCTAATACGCACCTCGGTCTTGAACCACAAAGCATTAGCAAACAAGTCTTGCCACTGGCTTGAGTTGATGAATGCAGCGATGGCATTGTCAGTCTTTTGGCGAGTATCGTCGCTTATACCGATAACAGCAGCACTATTCAGCAACGCCTGCCAATAGCTAGAGTCCGTGTAAGGCTTGGCATTAGCTGCGCGCTCAAGCATTTTATGGGCGTAAACACCGCGCAATGTATGGAGTAAGCTTTTGTCTTGGAGGGGCTTTGCTGGCTTGGCACTAGCACGAAATAATTTCACATCAGGGCGGCTCGCAGGAGAACTTGCAGGCAAAGGAGTTGGTCTATCGTGATCAAGTTCTGTATCGTGAGCTACAGAGGTGTTTAGCGTAGAGGTGTCAGGTGCAGATTTACTTGCCATAACCACGAAGTTGGGAGCAGGATTGGCAACAGTAGGGTCAGGGGTATGCTCTTTACTAAATGCCGTGTCTTTCTGTGCAGTAATTGCACTATGAATATTAGCGAGGAAATGTTTGTCTGCACCGCTAAGCATCAGATAATTCTTTGCGCGTGTCATAGCCACATACAGCAGACGTAGTTCTTCGTGTGCGGTGCGATGTTGTTTGCTGGCTTTGATTTGTGCAGTCAGTGCTGCTGGGCGTTTACAAGCGGGGTCGTTGCCTGTGCCGATATATTTGATCGTCTCTGTTTGACGCAGCCAGTAACTGTCTGTCTTTGTCCAGTCATCGCCTACCTGCACTAGAAAGACACAAGGAAACTCCAAGCCTTTAGCCTTGTGCATGGTCATCAAACTTACGGCATCGTTTGCTTTGTAGCTGTCGGTAGCGAAATTTTTGTCTAATTTTGCGCAGACCATCGCAAGTGAACTAATCCCCTTACTCGCCAAGCTGGTCAGTGTTTCTAAAAAATAAACGATGTTAAATTTAGCGTGCTCTTGGCTGTAGGCAGCGATAAAATTACAACGATAAATTGCTTCTGCTATCAGCCTATACGCAGGCAAATGGCTTTGCTGTTGTAGCAGCTGAAGATTTGCGGCAAGGCGCTTATCCTTGAGTTGCGCCAAGATAAGCGTTGAACGCATGCTTTGTGCAGTTGTATCAGCAGCAAGGGCAAGCACTTCCTCCTCGCTCACCCCCTGACTGCGCAGCACGGTCAGCAACGCCTGTAAGTCTTCAGCAAACAATAGCCAGCGACACAAGGCAACCATATCTTTGACCTCTTGATGCTCTAGCAAGTGAATGTCATCATGCTTGCAATGCTTTATGCCTTTGCTGGTTAAAGCTTCAGCAAACTTATCCGCATGCGTATGATTGCGATATAATATACAAATGTCTTGTTCACGCAGTTCTTTAGTATGCAGTAGTGCTTGAATTTTGTTAGCAACATAGTCGGCTTCTAACCGCACAAGCTCGTCCTTGCTTTGCTTCTTGTCTGATTGCTCATGCATGGCAACATTGATAACACTGGGCTGGTCTGTTTGCTCAGCTGTATGTGTTTGATAATCAGCTAGCTGAAGTTTTGGAAAGGCTTGATTGAAGAAGGCGATCAAATGCGGAGCACTGCGATAGTTGCCTTGTAGTGCCAGGTGCTGCGGTTGTAAGCCAGATAAGTCGCGAGCAGCAGTTGTCATGATTTTGGGGTTTGTGCCGCGAAAAGTATAGATTGATTGCTTTTTATCACCAACAATAAACACCGTTGAACGTATGCCACGCCTGCTATGTGTTAAATTATCACCCGACATCAACTCAAGGCATAAAGGCTTGAAGACTTCCCACTGCTGGTCATTTGTGTCTTGAAACTCATCAAGCAAAATATGCGCAACCCTCTGTTCCAAGACATACTGTGCTTCGGGGTTGTGATTGATAACCCTATGCATGGCATTTAGCAGGTCGTTGAATTCATACTTGCTGCGCTTGTGTTTAGCATAGAGTTTTTCTAAACGTTCAGCAATTACAGCAAATCCACGACCCTTGCGGTTCAGATAGTGATAAGCTTCTCTTGCTTGCGCGTCATCACTATGCTCACTATGTTCAACGTAGCGATATGTTTGGCGATACTCATGCAAAGATTCAACCCGTTCACGCACGTTAGTGATGGTGTTATCTTGTAAGACTTCAGCGCCAAGCTTTTCAGTTTTTAGCTGTTGCCAAAGCTTATCCCAAGCCTTCTCCCTAATATCTTCGATCTCTTCGGCATCAAGAATAGTAATCGGGTGCTTGATCTCCTGTTGTAAGTCATAGCTGGCAAGAAGAGTTAGCCACTCTTGCCACAGACTATCCATCGTCTTAACCTTCATCCGTTGCGATTGCGATAGCACCTCACGTGCTACTGCTTCAGCATTTTTGGGTTCTTGGACGGTGAACTGTGCTTGCTGATGAAACTTAGTTAGTGCCGAGTTGAAGTCGGTCTGCTTGTCTTGACTATGTAGCAAGTCATTAGCCAATGCGATAATCCGTTCCTGCATCTCGTGCGCAGCCTTGACCGTAAACGTAACAGTGATAATTTCAGCAAGCGGTGCATGAGCTGCAACCAATGCCAGATAACGATGGATTAACAAGTGCGTCTTACCCGTGCCAGCCGACGCTTCAACGATAAAACTTTCATATGGATCACAAGCTTTATGCATAATCCAATCTACTCTGTTGTTTTAGCATCATAACCTTGTTTAGGCTCAGGAGGATCACAAGCTTTATGCATAATCCAATCTACTTTGTTGTTTTAGCATCATAACCTTGTTTAGACTCAGGAGGATCACAAGCTTTATGCATAATCCAATCTACTCTGTTGTTTTCACATCATAACCTTGTTTAGACTCAGGAGGATCACAAGCTTGGTTCATACTTTAGCCCACTTTGTAGCATGTTCCTTACGACAAATACCTGCGTAATCGCAGTTACTACACCCTTTGGGAGTAGGGTCAGCAAAAAACCCATGCCTTTCTATCTCATCATAGCGACTGGAAATTTTTGCTAGCATCCTTTCTACTAACTCTTCCAGTGAGTGAAGTTTTATGCGCTTGCCGAAGCGTTCCTGCACATGCACAAGTGCCTCACTGCCCGCTGCGACAACTGCTAGCTCGCCTTTAAGCAAACTAAAATAGACGATGATAGTTCTAGCAATCTGCTGAGACAAAAAAGCATAGAGCAGCAACTGTGGTGAAATTATTGCCGCGACCTCTGCTTTATTTGGGATAGTGCTGCGCTTGTATTCAAGCAACCAAACGAAATCACCATCAATGATGGTATGATCAAACTTGCCAACCAACTCTATCGTCTGCTGCGCGACGTTGATACTGCTGCTGTGCTTAATCTCTGCAACGATGTCTTTACCCTCAAGCATAAGTAAAAATTTTGCTAGCCTACGCCAACCAAAGAAGTGCTGATTGATTGCCGTGATTGAATCTTGCGGCAACAGACTGCTCGCTGTTTGACATAGAGCTTGGGTCAGCAACTGTTCACGTTCAGTTTGCGGGTGATGACGTTTGATGCGTTGATATGCTTCACTGCCAACAAGTTCCGTAATCGTTTGATGTAGTCGGCTGCCCTCAACTAAAGGTGAGGGATACTCTGGTAATTGTAATGGCTCAACGTTTGCTCTTTGGAGGAGATAACGCATCGGACAACGCATAAAACTTTCCAAACTATAAGCAGTAAGCCTCGTAATCCCCAAGTCATGCGGTTGATAGGAGGCTGTGTGGTTCACAGTCGCTGACACGGCAGAGAATTGATAAACATCCGCCGTCGTTAAGCTACGCGTAGTCTTACCTAAACACTGTGCTGGCACTTGGTTGCTAGGATAATAGAGATGTAAGTTAGCAGCGTTACTGGTTAAGAGCTTAAATTTTTCTTGCGCTAATGCTTCTATGTCAGACCAGTCTGGCAAGCCGATATGCTTACGTGCACGGTTGCTTAAAATAAAATCATCAGTAGTGGGATGCGGAAACTTGCGTTGCACACAACCAAGAACATAGACATGCGTAAAATGCATGGAACAAGCATCGTTCAAGCTGATGACTTGCACACCTGCCAGTAGCGCATCTTCAATTGGGAGCGGCAACTGTAAGAATCTATCGGCAACGAAGCGCCAGAAGTCATGCGCAGATATGTGTAATTTACTAACATGGCTGTTTTGGATGAAGCGTAGAGACTTCAGCAAGTTCTCGATGTGTTTGCTGTCAAAGCGCTCATCGTCAAGAAACTCAAGCTTGGCAATGAGTTGAGCAAGGTGCGCAAAACGATTGCCTTGGCTATAACCACGCAGGTAAGTGTCAATGTATGCAGCATAGTCTTCTACCACTGCTCGGTCTGTTTGGGTGAAGGCATGCGCAAGCTGATGTTTGTCGTAGCTAAAGTTCTTGGGTAAAATTTTAGCCGTGTGTGGGCTATGCAGTAAGTCAAGTAGTGCACGGTCTTTATCGGTTTGATAATCACAGAGCATTTGCAAGAACAGGCCAATGCTAGTCATCCGCAATGGCACAGGTATGTGCAAAGATATAGGGATACTAGTCTTTTGTGCCAATAGTGCTGGTAGGTAGGTGGCACTATCAGGGATAACCATCGCAATCTCTGCAGGCGAGCATTGCTTGTCTTTGAGTAATTTTTTGATTTGGTTAAGTGCGTAGTGCACTTCAGCATTAGCTGAAGGCATTGTAATGACTTGAGTTGGTGGTTGTTGTTTAGTGCTTTGATAGTTAAACGTCTTGGCGTGCTTGGCAATCATGTTGAGAACGGTTGCTTGCAGCCTGCTTGGGTTGAGAAGTGGCATAACATGGATGAAGGCAAAGCTCTGTAGTTTTTCAGCGATGTTGAGACTATTCACCTGTGCTTGTAAAGCAAAGTAGCTGGTGGTCTGCTTGTCCGCGGTTAGTTGTTTGTGGAGCGTCAAGTAAAGCTGTTCAAGTTCGGCATGGATTTTTTGTTGTCGTAAAAGAAATGTTTCATTGTCCGTGTTGATCGTTGCATTGAGGCGATTAGCAAGACCTATACCTGCAACAGTGCTGTGGGTAATCTCTTGGAACAGAAGGTTTATTTCACGGGCAAAGTTTGGTTGGAGATATTGATATGAGGAATTCTTGAGTGTGGTCGCGATAATGTATTCAGCATGTTGATTAGCGATAATCGGTTGCTCAATACCGTCTTGCAAATGCGTTAGAAAATTATCAAGGGTGGCAATCAATGGTGTGAACAGGGCTTGCGTATTGCGAGCAAGCTCGGCTTGACAATACAAGCATAGGCGTTGTGTCGGCAGGACGATCGCCCCTGCGCTCAACTCAGCACTTGGTCGTGCGAGCAAATCAGTGAGTAGTTCATCAAGCATCGGTTAGGGGGAGTTTACAACATTGCTGTGCGAGTAAGAAGATCGTTTTTAGTCTTATGCTAGTTCTTGATGCTGGTTCTTGCCTAGTTCTTTTTCGTGGTGGTTTTTTCTGGGGGAAAACAGTCCTCGTCTCTTTGGTTGGGCAGCTTTTTGCCTCTTGCTACTTTTCTATCTTTGTCGCTTTGCGATGTCTCCTTGATATATTTGAATGTGTGTAACGGTTCTGTGCCTTGTTTTGCATAGCCTCCATCACCGCTATGGGTAGTTTTCCACCCTGCTTCTAAACTAATGCTAGTGATGCCATTTGTAGTGCATTCATCTGCATGATGTCAGCCAGCTGTTTTGCGTTAGGTTTACTGGCAAAGTGCAAAAATTGGCCCTCTTGGGACTTTTTGGTTGGTTGAAATGTTGTTTCATGTGGAGAATACAAACGATAAGTTGAATAATCCATGAGCTGTGCTTTCTTTGACCCCACTACGCATATCTTCACGGCGTTAAGCTTACAGGTCTCTAATGCTTTTTGTTTGACTTCAATGTTTAACGACAGCTCTTCACCTGCATTTTTACCTTCTCCTTCCAGCTCAAAGTTAAGGTAGGCTAGTTCAACTTGTTTATGCTCTTCTATTTCGTCTGCAATGCTCTTGGTGTTTGAATCTTTAACGAGACAGCCCGACAAGACTAGAGCTGCTATAATCACCGCGATAAGTTTCATTTGCCACCGTCTTAGTTGTTTAGTCCTCTTGTCGTCTGCTTTATTGCTAACATTAATATCCGTGCTGATTATTTTTTTAACAAAATCAACGCCACCGATGTTTATTAGGTGAATGTCTATGACGACTTTGCGGAAATATCGTGGTGCTACCGCTGATTATCCGTTAATATAGCGGTTAATCCGTGAATTATCCGATACGGTATTTAGTTTGCCTGAATAACTGTTTGGTATGGGTGATGATCAAGAGATGCTTAAACATTGAGCAATTGCTGACCAAACGCTCGTTCTTTCTGTTCGGGCCGCGAGCGACAGGGAAGTCAACGCTCGTTAGTGAGCAGTTGCAGGGCAAGGCAGAGATAATAGACCTGCTTGATCGTAGCACCTTCGCAACATTGACGGCTAATCCTGCCGAGTTTGAGAACATCGTCAACCACAGCCAACATAATCTTATCGTTGTGGATGAAATTCAACTGTTGCCTGAATTGTTAAACACTGTGCAGCGCTTGATCGTTAGGGGTAAGCAGCGTTTTTTACTTACGGGCAGTAGTCAACGCAAGCTGCGCAGACAAGGAGCAAACCTACTCGCAGGACGAGCGCTAGTGGCGCACATGCTGCCGCTAACTAGGAACGAAATATCTGGTTTTGATTTGCTGCGTTACCTGCATTGCGGTGGGTTGCCTGAAGTTTATTTGAGCGATATAGCTAATGAAATTCTCGATGCTTATGTTTACACCTACTTACAGGAAGAGATTCGTGCCGAGGGTGCGGTGCGCAATTTGCCAGCTTTTAGTCGTTTTTTACAAACGATGGCTTTGGCTAACGGTGAGATTTTGAATTTTACCAAATTAGCCAGCGACTGCCAGTTAGCGCCTTCAACGGTGCGTGATTATGTGCAGGTTTTAGAGGATACTTTGCTTGGCGCATTGTTATTGCCTTGGCGTGGGTCAACGCAAAGAAAAGCGGTAAGCACTGCGAAGTTTTATTTTTTCGACACAGGCGTAGCTCGCACGCTTACGGGGATAAAGACAGTTGAACGTAATTCAAGCTTCTATGGCAAAGCTTTTGAGCAGTTTATTTGGATGGAGCTGCGCGCCTATCTTTCATATCAACGTAAAAAGCTTTCACTTACCTTCTGGTGCACAAAGCATGGGCAGGAGGTGGATTTACTCATTGGCGAAGAGGTGGCGATTGAGGTTAAGGCCAAACACACGGTAAGTCAGCGAGACTTGAAGGGACTACGGTTGCTCGCCGAGGAGGGAGTGTTCCAAAAATTCTATCTCGTTAGTCATGATCGGAGCAACAGAAGATACGATGCCTGCCATCTTATTTATTGGGAGAATTTTCTTGACGACCTTTGGGCTGGGAAACTACTGGCTTCCTGACTTCCGCGTGTCGCGTTTTTAACGAGACGCAGGACAAAGCAGAAACCGCCCCTACTTTATCAGCATTCACCTGCAGTGAATGCCTATGGCAGTTTCACCGCTATGCACTTCAAAGCGCAGCGCATGAAGTCTGTCGCCCTATGAGCGACTAACAACGCCCGTCATTCTCACACGCTGGACAGGTCTTACATAGATGCCGATTCATAAGATGTGCGGAGGCAAGTAACACTCCACCGATACTGTAGATGATCACTTCAAAAGCGCCTTCAACAGCTGTTCGAGCGGTAGCAATGAATGCCAATGCCACTATCAGGAGCAATAATGCTCGCCATCTGCGGTGGTGTCGGACACCCCACGCTAAACTCACGATTGCCAGTCCTATCGCTCCAGTGATAATGACCAATTCAGCGCGTTCGGTCGCAAGGAAGCCTAGCCCAATTAAAGGCAAAACTGCTACTAAGATCGGCATAGCAAGGCAATGGATTGCACACGCGATAGAGAGACCCGCACCAGCAGTATCCACTAATTCGTGATTAAAATATCTTTTCAATTGCACCTCATTAGCAAATAAAGAACAGGGCGATTATGACACAAACCATCGCCTTATGAAATAAGCCAGCTTGCTCCCTTTGCCTCGCTGCGTTTGAGTGTTAGGGGGAAGGTCAATGGGCTTTGTTGCATAACTAACATCTCTCCTTTTTAGTATGCGGAGGGCTTTCCCCGGCTTTGTTGCATAACTGGTGAAGCAACGGCAAGTT
>JAPPIL010000105.1 GCA_028877195.1 Pseudomonadota bacterium | reverse complement strand
GAGGGAGTTAGCAGCTATCAAGAAAAATCTCAACAACAAGCAGAGATAAGGGTGTAGCCACGCCAGACATCCTGCAATCCGCACACCCAAAAATAGGCGTTGCTTATGCAACAAAGCTGAAGATATTCTTCAGTTATTATAAGGTTTTATCTTACTAATTAAAACTCATTGCTCCATGCAAAAATTTGTTAAGCAAAATGGCGACACGCCCTAGTTACTGCGCTGAAAGTCTATGCTTACGGCGATAGTAGCCTTGCGCAATGCGATCCATCACCATCGCACAGAGTAGGATAGCAAGACCCGCTAGCAACCCTTGACCTTTGGCAGCATACTGGAGTGCCTCAAGAATCAGCGCACCAAGACCTTCCGCCCCAATCAACGAGGCTATCACCACCATCGATAAACTCATCAATATCGTTTGGTTGATGCCCGTCATAATCGATGGGGTTGCGAGTGGCAATTGCACCTTCCACAATAATTGCCATGATGAACAACCGAAAGCAATCGCAGCCTCTTGCGTGTCGTCAGGCACACTTTGAATACCAAGTGCGGTAAGGCGAATTATCGGTGGAATCGCAAAGATAATCGTTACCAAAACACCTGGTGGTTTACCAGTGCCGAAGAAGGCGATGATCGGAATAAGATAAACAAACGTCGGCATCGTCTGCATAAAGTCCAACACTGGCTCGGCAATACGATAAGCACGGGCGTTGCGTCCAAACCAAATTCCAATCGGGATACCCAACACGATACATATCCCCGCACTTGCGCCAATTAGAGCCACCGTAATCATCGCAATTTCCCATAACCCAAACAAGGCAAGGTAGGCCAACGACATCGCAGTAAATATAGCTACCCGCACCCCCGCAAGCCGAAACGCCATCACCACCAGCATCAGCATCACCACAGGCCATGGAGTTTTTAACAACACAATCTCTAACCAACCAAGCATTGCCACGACGACATTGACCACCCCATCGAATACATGCCCAAACTCGGCTGTCAGCCAAGCAAATCCTGCATCACCGAGACGGGCGACATAATTGAAAATCTCACGCTGCAACGGAAATTTAGTGATGGTAATTGTTTCACCTAACCAACCACCGCTGAATCGTGCCAATGTCTTATCAGGATTGAGGGCTACAAAACGAAAGATCGTCAACGGCACGATTGCCATCAACATCGCCACCCCAACAGCTGAACTTTTCCAACTACAACCGCTAGATTCAAGCGCAGGGTGCAACCGCCAACGCAGATATTTCTTTTGATAAATTCTATTCGCACTGAAGCCAGCAAACAACCTAATCATTAGCAACATAACGATACCAAAATAGAGCAAAGCATCGTTGCTTTGCTGCTGCATCTGAAGTTCAAGTTTAGTTGCCACTCGCTGCAGGTTAGCGATTACCCGATTGGCTACCTCCACGGCAGCTTGGTTCTCGTCGGCACTGGCTTCCTGCAGTTGCTGTTGGCGGGTGGCAATATTGACCAATAGCTTTTGATGCCGCAATGCTAAATCACTATCTGCTATGCCCCAAATAGCCTTGCTGATTAGCACCAATGCCAACAACTCCAATAGGAGCAGCAGCCAGAAAAAACCCCATAATCGCCGCCAAGCAGCCCACAATGAACCACCACAAGCCGCAGCGACATTCCAACTCCAAACGACCTTGCCTTTGCTAGCATGTTGGATTTTGTTGAATTCACCAGCATAGTAGTCAGAATTGTGCTGAACGAATTTCGGCACACGGGTGTTGAGATCAGTCATGCTGAAGTCTCATTGCTAGCAACAAACTTGCGCACATAGTCATCAGCAGGGCTATTGATAATCTCTTCGGGCGTGCCGATCTGAACGATACGCCCACCTCGCATCATTGCGATGCGATGACCGATGTTGATTGCCTCGTCAAGGTCATGAGTAATAAACACCGAGGTTTTTTGTAGGTGTGAGGCAATATCCTTAAACTCCTGTTGCAACTCCTTTCTTATCAAAGGATCAAGTGCTGAGAAGGGTTCATCCATCAGTAGCAGTGAGGGTTCAGGGGCAAGGGCGCGTGCCAACCCCACCCGTTGCTGCATGCCACCTGATAGTTGGCTGGGATAACGCTCCTCATGTCCAGCAAGCTTCACTAGTTCTAGGCATTCATGCGCGACTTGCCAAGACTTTGCTTGCGACTCCCCCCGCATAGCAAGTGGCAAAGCAACGTTATCACGCACAGTTAGATGCGGCATCAAGGCCATGTGCTGAAATACCATGC
>JAPPIL010000173.1 GCA_028877195.1 Pseudomonadota bacterium | reverse complement strand
CTTATCATCAGCACGATGGCCGTCTTGCCAGTCGCAGGCAAGAACTGTGTGATGCGCTGACGCAAATGGGGCAAGTTATCATCTGTGCTCGTGGTGGCTACGGGGTATCGGACTTGTTGCCGTTTCTGCCGTATAGGGAGTTGTCGCCGTCTTTGCTGGTGGGTTATTCGGATATTTCGGCGCTGTTGAGTGCGTTATGGACGCAAAGACAATTTATTGGCGTGCACGGTGCGATGCCAGCTACGAACAGCTGGGAATACGACAAGAGCGAGGCTATGACTGCTTTGCTAACCGTGCTAGCTGGTAAGGATACGACAGGCAAAATTAAACTCCAAAGACTTGGTGAGCACACGACGATACACGGAACTTTGTTTGGCGGCTGTCTCTCGGTGCTCACTAATCTTATTGCCACCCCTTATCTACCGCAGTCGTTGGCTGGTTATATTTTATTTTTTGAAGATATAAATGAAAACGTCGGCAGGGTGTTGCGCAACTTCAATCAATGGCAACAAAGTGGCATGCTTGCGGGGGTGAAGGCGATTATCTTGGGACGTTTTGAGAAACTTGCGGGTGATGCCCAATGGTTGTATCGTGAATTACTTGAGCGACTCGCATGTCCATTGTATTTTACTGATTGTTTTGGGCATAGTGCGCCGCTTTATCCTTTGCCCGTTGGTGGGAAGGCTGAAATTACAGGAGATTGTTTGACTTGGAAGCTGACAAGTCCGTTTACTTCATAGGTATCGCTGGCGTTGGTATGTCGGCTGTGGCTGGCTACTGCTGTGCGCTTGGGTTTAGGGTGCATGGCAGTGATGAAAAGCTTTACCCACCTGTTAGCGACATCATTGCTAAACTGCCGCTTAGAGTGTTTGAGGGCTTTAGTGCTGACAACCTTCGCACTTCTAAACCTGATATGGTCATCGTTGGCAATCGGATTAGTGCTAATAACCCAGAGTATCAGTATGCCAAGCGCAAACAGTTGCCGATCATGCATTTCCCGCATTTTTTGGGCACACGCATAGCGGCGGAGAATAAACAATCACTCGTCGTTACTGGCACGCATGGCAAGACAACGACCACCGCATTATTAGCGTTTTTATTGACTGCGATGGGCGATGACCCAAGCTATTTTATCGGTGGCTTGCCATTGATGACTGGGTTTAGCAACTATCATGTCGGTAAGGGGGATTACTTTTGCTTGGAGGGTGATGAGTATGACAGCAGTCTCGATGATAAAGAACCGAAGTTCATGCATTATCGTCCAAGTTTCTTGCTGTTGAATGTTATTGAGTGGGATCATGCCGATATTTACCCTGATTTAGCTGCCATGATGGTCAAATTCCAACGCTTGCTGACTTTGCTACAACCGCCTGCTTATGTCATCGCCAACATTGACTGCCCTAATGTTGCCAAGTTGATTGCTAATGTTGACCATAAGCTTATTACCGTCTCGCCATATCAGCAGCAGGAAGCCGATGTCGTAGTATTGGATTATCCGCCGCGCAGCAAGAGTGTGCGCTTGCGCTGTCGTGATTACGGTGAAGTGGAAGCGAGCACCGATACTTTGCTTGGTGATTACAATGCTGCGAACATCGCAATGGTTGCTGCAACACTGCTGGCGATGGGTAAGGATGTTCGCCGCTATCTTGCTCATGTCAAAGCATTCAAGGGGGTTGCGAAACGTTTAGAGCATAAGTTCAGCTCTAGGGGGGTGCACTGTTATGTGGACTTTGCCCACCATCCAACGGCAGTTAGCAAGGTGCTAAATAATGTCAAGGCGATGCATCCAAACAGTCGCGTAACCGCGGTATTTGAGTTCAAGAGTGCGACTAGCGTGCGAAATGTGTTGTTCAATGCCTATTCGGAAAGTTTCAACACCGCTGACGAGGTTGTGCTTTGGCAGCGTTCCCCCAGCAAACTGCCAACCGAGCAACGTATGGACATCCCTGCTTTAGCGCGGCGTATCGGTGCACATGCTTTCAGCGACCAGAAAAACATGCGTCAGCACGTTTTATCGCAGCTTTATCGGCGTGGTGAGCAAGGCAATGCACGGGAAGATGTGCTGTTACTGATGTCATGTGCTGACTATGGGGATTTTGTTGCTGAAATAGAACAACTTACTGCTGACAAGAGTTTATTGTCAGCAGACATACAGCCATAAACAAAGCCTATTTTTTTTTCCGACTCTGATGAGACCAACATATGTCTTACGACTATACAAATGCTGTATAAGAACATGCTTTGCTTGTCCGCAAGACAGATGCTGGTATTTATCAGAATCAGGAAAAATTATTTTC
>JAPPIL010000222.1 GCA_028877195.1 Pseudomonadota bacterium | reverse complement strand
GCCCTAGCAACATCGCCTTGTTGATGACATTGTCTTGGAGTGGGTCTTGCTGTGATTGCCGCAGATAAAGCATCGCCAACAGATAGTGATAGTAGGCGGAATCGGGTTGCTGCTGCAGACCACGCACAATTTGCGTCTCAAGCTTGGCTGTATCAAGCTCGCTCGCAGACCAGAGTTTAGCCTCAATATCAGCCTGTTCAGTCGCAGTATCTGTGTGTGCTTTGCCCGCATCCAAACTGACCGCACCATACCCTCCATACAGTAGACTAGGGGTGGCTATGGCTAAAACAATAATTGTGTTGATAAAGATTACCAATTGCACACTCTGCCATATCTATAATCAGTAATCGTCAAAAATTTTTTAAAGTTTATCAAAAAATTGATTTTTTCAGGAATTTTGATGCCGAACAAACGGTTGCCGATAGGCGAGCAGAGGCAAACAAGTCGATAAACGTGCCTAGCTCTTTTTTGCGCAATTGATTACAATTGAGTGAGCTATATCGTTGTTTTAGGGTGCTTACTTGTCTTCGTTGCTGTTGCCACTGTTGTTGCCACTGTTGCTGATAACAGCATGTCTGCCTTATGCAGTTCACCGTTCAACTTTGGAATCAAACCACAAAACAAACGGAACACGGCGCTATGCTCCCCCAACTGTTGCCGATATGTATGCTTATCAAGACGATGACGAGTTGTATGCGTATGCACAAGCCGCTAATTCATCTGAGTCAGAGCGCCCGTCTGCTGTTCGCAATAGTGAGAGCAACACTAACAAAGATGCGGGAGACCTCTACAATTCATCGCTAGCCTATATTGAGCATCCGCTCGTCAAGAAGTGGATAAAATACTTTACAGTTAAGGAGCATGCTCGTTTCCAGCGTTTCTTGAATCGCGGCGAGTATTATCGTTCCTATATTCAATCGGAACTACAAGAACATGGTTTGCCGACCGACCTTTATTATCTGGCGATGATTGAGAGTGGTTTTGTAAATAATGCTCGCTCCAAGGCTTATGCAGTCGGTATTTGGCAATTTATGCGCAGAACTGGTGCTTTTCACGGGTTGTTAATCGATAGTTTCATCGATCAGCGGATGGATGTTGTCGCTTCAACTGCGGCGGCAATCTCTTATTTGCAGGATTTGAACAGGGTCTATCAGTCGTGGTGGTTGGCGATCGCCTCATACAATAGCGGTGAGGTGCGAGTTTTGCGGGCGGTTATGCGCCGTGATACGCGTGATTTTTTTGAACTCATCGAGAAGCGGGTATTGCCTGAAGAGACGGTAAACTACGTGCCAAAGTTTATCGCCGCCATGCATATCGGGCGACATTATCGCCATTATGGTTTTGAACTAAAGAGTGAACGGGTGTTTGCCCTCCAACGTTTTAACCTTTACCGCGTGCCACCACAAACACGATTAGCAGAGATCGCAGCGGAAACCAACTGTTCACTAAAAGCGTTGAAGTCGCACAATGTATCTGTGCGGCGTGGGGTGGTGCACCCAACCAAGCATATCAATGTGCGTATTCCTGTCGATTGTCGCAGTCTCACGACCGCACAGCGCAAGAAATTTGAGCAGCAGAGCAAAAAGCGGTTGCTTGCTTATCGTCGTCAAGAGATTAAGGGTCGATACCGTGTTCGGCGTGGTGATTCGCTTTATTCACTAGCACGACGCTTCAATACTTCGGTGCGATCGCTATTATTGGCAAACAACCTAACGTCTAGTCGTATCTATGCGGGGCAACTCCTAAAAATTGTAGGGCGCTCATCGAATAGCGAGAAGATGGCTAGCAAACGTCATCGTGATCTTGCCAAGCAGATGGCGGCTGCTGACAGAGCTGACAGCGGGCGTGTGATACAGCATCGGGTGCGACGCGGTGAGAGTCTTTATCGTATTGCGAAAAAGTATGATGTTAGTGTCAAGCAACTGAAGCGCACCAACAATCTTCGCAAGTCGCGTATCTACCCAGGGCAAATAATCAAAGTCATCAACTTATAGGTGGGTGTATTGTGTTTAAAGCAGTGTTTGTTGGAGCGTGGGTGGTGATGTCATGAAGATAGGTATTCTTGTTATATTGGTGCTGTTCTCTTGGTCGTGCAAAGAAAAGAACAGAGAAAAGACGGCATCCAAAGAAACCAAACCACAAATTCAAACAACCAACCCAGTTGTGCGTGAGGGCAGCGAGCATCGGGTGGTTATTGCCAATCCGCCAATCAACTCCAATGCTGATAAGATAACTCTAGTGGTCAGTCAACCTGATAGCAGCGATGCGGTTGGTTATCGCTATGCGTTGGTTAGTTTGCCAAGCAAGGAGACCATTGACACAAGTGGCGATGGCAGTTCTGGTGCAGACAGCCCTAATGTATTGACTATTATCATTGGCAATAAAGATTTTATCTCCAAGTTGATGGCCGAGCATGGCGGTAAGATTATGACGGAGGTTTTTAACGACCCTGACATAAGTGCTAAGGTTAAGAACATTGGCATGAAGATTGCCACCAATCAAAACATATTGAGCAGCATTACAAATGCCGATGGTATCGATACTGCCGAGTTGATGGGCTACATGCAGTCGGTGCTTGCGGACATTAGCAAGATGGAAAAGGCAAAGACTGACAAGGAGCGAGCTAAACACAGAAACAGCATTCTTGCGGTCTTTGGGAAAATTCAAAAGAACAAAGAGCTATCAGATGTCATCATCGACGCATTACTACAGGAGAGTGCGTTCATTGCTAATTTAATCAGGGAAGAGGGCATCATCAGTTCAATTTTGAATAAGAAGGAGATTATTGACTCAATCATGAATGCCGATGGTGGCGAAGACTTGAAGGCATTGATAGATATTCCTGCCGTAATTAGCAATTTGGACAATATTTTTGCTGACATGCTTGAGGATAGTGAGTTTATCAGTCTTGTTACTGAACCAACGACACGGACGGCGATTGAGAAGTTAATGGGCTATAGTCAGCAGTTGGAGCAGGAACGCAAAAAAAAGAAAAAGAATCATGCGAAGATAAAGGAGCTGAACGACAAAGTTAATGCCGAGATGCTGAAGCTTGCTGCGAATACGGAGCTGATGTCTAATGTTATGGGTCGGTTGTTGCGGCGGGTGCCGAATGAGAGCAGTGCTCCTCCCGAACCTGTTGAAGTCGGAGGCGATCCTTGTGAGGATGCCGAGTATTCGGAGTTGGTAGACATCGGCAGTCGTTTGTCGGTGGAGTTGGGCGATGTTGGCAAGAAGGTTCTTTGTATCGTTGGCTATGATGCTGAAGGCAATAGTCAGCATGGTGTTTCGCGGTATGAGTGGGAGCGAACATACGCACCTGCATTATATTTCTCTGATGCTGGTTTGCCCAAGCCTGAATCGGATGTAAGTGAGATAAAGATAACGGTTAATGCGACCGACGAGTCGTTAGTTGGTTATCGTTACTTGTTATTGCATGACCAGAGCAGTTGTTCGCTTGATTTTAACGCTTATTTGCCAGTGGTGAAGGGCTTTACAACTCCGATTACTGCGAAGTTGGACAAGGCAGGTTTGAAGCTTCTGTGTGTTTATGGTGTTGACAGCAGCAATCGCATTGCATCGGTGCTCAACTTCCACAGTTGGTATTACAGGGTTGCTCCTGTTGCGCCACCTCCTGCAGCTACTACAGACCAGCCACCAAATACAGCGCCAGATACACCACCAAATACACCACCAGATACGCCACCAGATACGCCAATAGATGGAGGCGATAAGACCCCACCGCCAGTGGCTGTTGACTATAGCAAGGGGCTGATGCATACGCGAGTTTTGATTGCCAGTAACAACTACTATTATCCTGGTGATAGGACGATCAAGAATGTTGAGATCAAGAATCACGGCGTAGGGGCGTTGAGTTGGAGTTTAAGGGTCGATGGTAATCACAGTTGGTTACAAATCAACACGGGGGATGGCAATTGGCAACCTGTGCGCAACGCTAGCGACGCCGATTCACAACTTGGCTTTGTTCGTGCGGTGTTGGGTGTTGGTGGCAAGCAGACGATTAGTTTGCGGTTAGCTGGTGATATGGCGTTAGGGATGCCTTACTATCGGGAGGCGAGGTTTAGCATTGTCAATAATGCTACTGGATTTGTGTCTTCGTTCTCGGTGCGGTTGTATATTCCGAGGTTATTGGTGTCCAACACGGTGATTGGGTTCAATTCAAACAACAAGTCGGAACAGCGGATATTGGTGCTTGCCAATTCTGGTAGTGGCAATCTGCAGTGGGATATTGTTCCGTTGCCTAGTCGTGCTAACTGGTGGTCGATGCAAATAAGTCGCAACCCAAATGGCACGGGGATGATTACATTTGGTTTGAATAAAGATAAGCTACCGACTGCTGATGCGGGGGCAACATATGTTCAGCACTTTGCTTTGTTCTCTAATGGCGATGCGTTAGGCAGTAGTGCATGTAAAACACCTGAACTGACTGCATTCGATGGCAGCTCAAGAGTCAACTGGCCGACTGCTGATTGTCATGACTTTAAATTATTATATCGGCTGGATTGATCTCATAGAGCTGTAGTCCCTCGTTTGGGCTGCCTTGCACGTCATGGGGTATAATGCACCTTGACATTAGCTTCGGTTGGCAAGACTTCAGTGAAGTTAATTTTATTGGCACTGATGATATAGTCCGTAACTGGTGTTTTTAACTCGCCGTTGACTTTTACTCTCATCTCGGCACCAGGCACATGCTGAAAAGCAACTTCGTCGTCTTGACGACCGAAAGTGTAGTGCAGCTCAATATCATCGTCGGCCTCGTAGTTGTTGAGCATTTGGCAATTATCTTTTGCCTGCTTGGTGGTTAGCTTAACGCTATCTTCAATAATGGCTAGTTTAGAGCAGCGCACACCATTTAGTTTCAAGGACATGGAACTCTCCTCGCAATTGGGCGGTATCGTGAACTCATGCCCAATATTGGCAAAAGTGTATCTCGCCGTGAAACTAGACCGCTCGTTTTGCTGCCGAGCATTATGAACAACCATCTCGTCGTCCATCTGACAAGCAAACTTGCTTGTGCAATCACTCGTCGCACAACACTCGACCTTGTTGACCTCGTCTTTATCGTAGATATGGGCCCGATGTTCGACGATGTCTGTATCGCTAACCTCTATCGCATGTTCATACGACAACCTAATCTCACTTTGCAAAGGTATCTCATCGTCAAACACCAGCAACCCATCAGCGGCGTTAAAATCATAATGCCCATTTACCCCACTCACCCGTAGTGAAGTTACGTCTCCCCTATGCACCAAGCGCAAATACTTGTAAGAACGCTTGACACTGTATTTGACCACCGCCACACTCCCCGCGGGGAAGTACTTGCGCACATCGCCGCGCAGTTGCACCTGTCCATCTTTAGTTACCTGATAGAATTTGGGCGGTAAGACCTTGCCATCGACTTTAATAGCCACTGTCTTTGCGTCTACACCTGCACCGAGATTAAAGCGAATGATAAAAGGACTGCCAGCCCCCAGTTCCCCATCGCCACTGGCAGCAAGAAAGTTAGCAATGATGTCCTCGGCAAAGTCGCTGGCTAGCTTGTCATAGTCGGATGCACCGATGCCCCTGATCAAGTCAAAGATACCAGCTCGCCTGTAGTTAGCGCTAGTATACTGATAGCTGTCATCACGGTCATAGCAAGGATTGGTAAACAAACAGTCGCTGGTGAGCGCTTTACGTTTGCTGGCATAACAGACATTCTTTGCTCGCTGTCTGCCGCAACTGCTCTCATTATCAAGTAAAGCGTACAACTTCACCGCCCTACTGTATCCTCGCTTCAGCTTACTATGAAAACGGGTCAATGAACTACCACAGTGGAAGCTCGTTTGTTTAGCACGAGTGTTGCGCTTACCGCTGCCATCAAACGGATTATCCATATCGCATTGATGATCCTTATCGCTTATCGCCAAGACGACCAGCGGTGCGTTAGCACGAGGAAAACCCGCACACATCGAATCGCTATCCAAACCAAGTGCTGCCGAAGCTTTACTGATAACTCGCTCGTCATCTGAAACAACAAAATCATCAAACTCAAGAGTTTGTAACGCGGCTGGTTTGCTAATCACTAGACACTTTTCATCACTACCATCTGCACTCACCAATGCTAGCCGCCAATCTATTTCCCTACCACCATTACTAGCCACATGATTGACTAGTGTTGAAAAAATATCTGTCAACATCGGGGTAATTTTAGCACGTGTGGCATTTAGGTCTTCCGAAGCACTAACCACCACTAACATATCAAACAGTTGCTTACCTTCAGCAATCCAACCTGTCTGACGAAAGTGTCGCTCTAGTTTTTGGCGACCATCTAGTTTATAGCTTGCCTCTACTCTGTATGACCTTGACGGCACAATCATTAGCTGTTGCAGGCGCTTGGCTTTACTGTTGAGAATCAGCTTGCCTGTTTGGAGAGAATTCACTGTTGCGGTAAGATCAAGCGACGCAAAAGGTGTCGGTTCAGAGCTGATAGATTCACGCACCGGCGCTGCTGACTTGTTCTCGACTGCATAAGGGTGGCTTTGTGGCTCACCACAGCCAACGCTAAACAATACTAAAAGAAAAGACCTCACATTACACCATTGTTGAATAGCCATACCTCCAGTCAACGCATAACTGGTTGACAAATACGACCGCCCAGCAAGACTGTATGTTACCGCTGGCGAATCCCTGCCGTTCACGCTGTCTTATTCGGAACTTTTGTGAAAAATTATTAGGTTTTAGGTGCAATATCAGGCAAGTCGGTTGCAAAATTCAAAGACTCTTGCAACTGCGCATACTTTGCCTGCTTTGCCTTTGCTTTGGCTGCTGCACGCTGGCGCTTGTTGTCAGTTCGCATAGCACGCATTGCCTGCTTGTAGAGTTGATAGTCCTTGCGGCGCTGTTCTTTTAGGCTATAGCTGGAATCGCTGGAATCACTGGTCTGTTGCTGATGCTTATCGTCGTCTGATTGCATGCATCTTATGCTACTGACTTTGTTAGAAAATTCAAGAAGAACTCATCAGTCCACTTTTTGCATAACTTGAAGATACCCTTTAGACTCCACGAAGAGATCGAACAGTGTTTCATCAAGCTTGCCGAGATTGACCTCCTCGCTCATAATATCAAGTGCTCGATGCGGGGATAGCGATTTTTTATACGGTCGATCAGCCGCAGTCAGGGCATCGAAGATGTCGGCGATAGTCATAATCCGAGACTGAATCGGTATTTCAGTCGTGGTAAGGTTGTGGGGATAACCCGACCCATCGAGTTTCTCATGGTGCTTGGCAGCAATTAGTGGCACGTTAGACAGGTTCTTGCCCCAAGGTATCTTCTTCAAAAAATTGTAGGTATGCTTCACATGCTCTTGAATTTCATAGAATTCCTTGTCCGTCAGCGAGCCTTTGGTAATAGATAAAGCTTCTTGATCGTTAGCGGTAAGAAAGCTTCGCTCCTCGCCATCGATATCTTTAAACATCCGATCAGCAATGCTTTTAATCCGATCATGGTCAGTCTTTGCCACCACGATATTTGGCTCATTGGTATTTAAGATAAATTCTAAAAACTTATTCAACTCATCAATATTCGTCTGCCGCTCACGCTGATAGCGCGCATCACGAATATCTTCCACCGCCGCTTTGCCTTCCTTATGCAGTGCCAACATCTTTTGCAAATAATTTATCTCATACGAGGCCTTGATCAGTTTGAAACGTTCCTTGAGCAACTCCATCTCCCAAGGGTAAAGCTTCTTCGCCTTGACCAGCACCTGCTCTCGCACCCCAAGCTTGCCAAAATCATGCAGCAACGAAGCATAGCGCAGTTCCATCATCTGCTGCTCACTAAACCTAATCATACGCAGCCTGCCGTTATCTATGCTATTGACTACCTTTGCCAAATCCAACGTCAGTTTCGCCACCCGATGCGAGTGTCCGCTTGTGGAAGGGTCGCGTTGCTCAATAGCGGTTACGGAGGCATCGACAAAACCATCAAACATGTTTTTGATTTCTTCCTGCATCCGTGCATTTTC
This sequence comes from Pseudomonadota bacterium, assembly GCA_028877195.1. Taxonomy (GTDB): domain Bacteria; phylum Bdellovibrionota_B; class Oligoflexia; order Oligoflexales; family JAPPIL01; genus JAPPIL01. The sequence goes on along the minus strand of JAPPIL010000222.1, from coordinate 13,492 downwards.
CAATGCAATGCCCGACTGCTGGGCAATAATTTCAACATTGTCAATATCATCTTGGTTGAAAGGCACGACATGGCGACCATAGTCAGCCGCATTGGTCAGTTTGATGTTTGAGGCTGTCTTGCGATTCAACAGTTGGATAACACCGATTACCTGCCGTGAAATATCAAATATCGGTGCGGTGAGCATCGAACTGGTCTGGTAGTTGATGGTTTTATCAAATGAACGGTCATGCTGGGCGCTTTGGCAGTTGTAGAGACCGCTGGAGTTGATCGGTTTTGCCTGTAGTGCACAGCGTCCGACAATCGATGATTCATTAATCGGCAGCGAAAACTCCGTTAGATTCTGCTGCACCGAATTATTATGCGCAAAGCGAAACCGTATCTCACCAGCCGCCGCACGGCCATCGGTGTTAATGCTCGGATGCACGACATCGTAAATCGAACCAGCATCGGCGTTAGTAATCTCCATTGCTTTTGCCAAAATAAGGTTCAGCAATTCAACCACATCGCGTGAACTGTTCAGCTGTTGAGAGATAAACAGAATGCTTCTAATTTCTTTGCCAGCATCACTGATGTCTCCAGCCTTGCCGTTAGCCTTATTGATGAGCGCAAGCATCGCATGCAGGTTATGGGAAGATATGGGAGAGATAATTTTTAGATAATCCGCTGAACGTAAACGGCTGGGTAAAGTCGGTAAGTCATCCCGCTGAACAACATAGACACATAACTTGCTCTTGTCTTGCAGATGCTTGCTTAAACTCCTATTGCCCCAAACTTCGGAAGCGATAAGGTAGAGCGTAGACTGCTTTGAATGCACGCACAATGCCCGCGGCGCAAGCGTGCTTACCTGATACTTGTCTTGGTTATTTTGCAAATGGTCTTGAATTTGATCAAAATCATTCAGCATTTCATAATCGATACCTAACATGCTCACCTATCAGTAGACCTATCGATGCAGATGCTACCCCCGCATAACGTAAGTATCGGTGCAAAAAAAAATATTTTGAGACTTTTGATTCACTCAACTGCTGACCTGCGAAGCATCGTCAGCAAGTCGCTGAAATCATCGGGGGGTGGACTGGAAAGGCACATCCTACCACTATCAGGATGCTGAAATGCCAGCTGATGGGAGTGCAACATTTGCCTGCTTAAATTGTAGACCTCATCCCTAATCGCAACGGGGAACGTTAGCGGTAAGGTCGTCGGGTGGTGATAGACTTGATCTCCGAGCACAGGCGCAGACATTTCTTTGGCATGCACTCGGATTTGGTGCGTCCTACCTGTGCTGATTGTTATCTTCACATAAGTCAAACGTTGCTGAAAACGCTGCAAGACAAAAAACTCGCTGCGAGCGAAGCGCAATTGCTGGTGCTGCGTATCATGCTTGGGGTATGACCGCATTTGCGTGCGCCTATGTTTATCACGAGCAAGGTAAGTTTCCTGTAAAACATAGTCGGTGCTTAAATCTCCGTCTAGTAGTGCCAGGTAGGTCTTGTGCACAGTGCGTTGTTTGAATTGTTTTTGCAGGTATTCTCTTGTCGGTTGATTTTTAGCGACGAGGATTACGCCACTGGTGTCTTTATCAAGACGGTGAACAAGATGTGCGGTTTCGCCACTTGCTTCTGTGAGCAATTCCTCTAACGACTGTTGCCCGTCTTTCGCAGTAACGAGCAGTCCTGCGGGCTTGTCAAGCACCCACAGTAAATCATCCTCATACAGACAGCGCATATCAAAATGCTAGCGGCACAAGTGCCCCAAGCCACACTGCTACCACCCTATCTTGTGCCAAAGCAAGAAGTCGATCGCTGATACTCCTGCTACGCTCTAGCAAGGACAGGCAGTCGCGCACATCCAAAGTCTCCTTGAGACAAGCCCAAAGCGAGTAGCGGCGCGGGTAGCGATACACTTTATAGGGACTATCTTCGGCAAACCCCGCTAGTGCACTCGCTTTGCTGAATGCTTCGGTAATACCACCGACCGCATCGACGAGACCGAGTGCATAAGCCTGTTCACCAGTGAAGACACGACCATCGGCAAATTCCCGCACTTTTGTCATCGGTAGGTCGCGCTGCTCATAGACCCGTTGCACGAACAGTTCATAGGTGTCTTGAAGACTAGCTTGGAGAAATTTACGGTCGCTATGACTCAATGCTCGCCCAATGTTGAACATGTTCTCACGTTCCGTTTGCGTAATAGTATGGAAACTTACGCCATACTTGTCGGAGAACTCAGCGAGGTCAATACTTAACGATGCAACTCCAATCGAACCAGTAAGAGTCCCTGCTTCCGCCATCAAGTAATTTGCTCCAACCGCAATATAATAACCGCCCGACGCAGCATACTCACCCATCGTTACGACCACTGGTTTTGCAGCACTTAAGTGTTTTACATGCTGCCAAATCAATTCCGATGCCAACGCCGAACCGCCGCCACTATCGATGCGCATGACTACTGCTGCGATGTCGTCGTTCTCTCGCATCCACTTGAGTTCTTGAGCAATACTGGCAGGGATAATGTCCTGCCAAGCATTGCCACGCATCATTATTTGCCCCGACGCTTCAACATAACCGATACCTAACGCAGGTTTTCGTAATGAAGTTTTACTTATCCGCATATAATCGCGCGCATCTAGCAGATTGACGGCAACCCCGCTCTCTGTCCACTCGCTCCAGAGGTCAGCTTTGTGATTGATTGAGTCGATGATACCAGCATCGAGTGCGGCTTGCGGAGTGTATAAGGAACGGCGCAACCACTGCTCAACCTGTGCTGGAGGGCGTTGGCGACCTGCTGCGATTGCATTTACCATTTGCTCACGCAGGCTGGATTCGACTTCAGCATACATTTGCACAGTATCATCGCTGGGGCGATTCTCTTGGAGAAACTCAAACACATTCTTGTGATTGCCCGTGCGCAAAACATCGATGCCAACACCAAAATCCTTCAGCATTTTGCCAAGATACGTGAGGTTGAATACGGGCCCTGTAATCAGGATACTTGCAGCTGGCGGCATAATAATCTGCTCGCTAGCACTAGCGATAAAATAACCAGTGTTATCACCATCTTGCAAGTAGGCTATGACCTGTTTGCCGTGTGCCACTAGCTCCGCAATAATAGCACGAAGTTCCGACACCGCAGTAAAGTCGCCATACACAGTACCGATTTCCAAGAGCACCGTCTCCACACGGGCATCTTCAATGCTCAAATCAAGCAATTCGCGCAACTCACGAATGCTAGTCTGGTCTTTAGGACGAAAGCGCCAAGTTCGCATATCATCGTTAATAAAACCATCGAGTTCAATGCCAACCGCAATTCTACTGCCCTCATCGAGCTTCGTTGGCAAGGAAACAAAATCCGAAACATGTGCGAATGTCGCGATCAAACTAAAGAATAGCACCGTTGCTAAAACGCCTATCATCACAAAATAGGCATTCAGCAACAGCAGAATAGTTTTGATCAATTTGCCGAGTAGTCGCCGCATATCACTTGATTGCTAATAGCTCGACCTCAAAGATCAGTGTCGCATTGGGGCCGATGTCTTGCCCAGCACCACGCTCGCCATAAGCCAAGTGCGATGGCACATATAGCATCCATTTTGAACCTACTGGCATACGAGTCAATGCTTCTGTCCATCCCTTGATGACACCATTGACAGGGAAGACCGCGGGCTTGCCACGTTTGCGTGAACTGTCAAACTCTTTGCCATTGATCAACGTCCCGACATAGTGAGTCTCTACCCGATCGGTTTCCTTTGGCATCTTGCCTGTGCCTTTCGTCAGGATCTTATACTGGAGACCGCTGTCAAGGCTTGTTACCCCAGCAAGCTTGGCATTAGAGGCGAGAAACTTTTCCCCTTCTTTCTTGTTTTGTTCCGCTAGTTCTTGCATTTTTTTAGCCATCTCCTCGCTAGTTTTCTTGTGTAAAGCCTTTAATGTTGCTGCGATTTCATCTTCAGTCATTTGCAACTTCTTTGCTAAAGTATCCTCAACGCCTGCGACAAAAGCCTTGCCATCAAGCTCCATGCCTTGACCGACGAGGTTCTGCACCATTCGCACCGCCAATGCATAACTATTGCGCTCTTTGACGGTCTTCGGCTTACCTACAGCCAACCCTGCGAGCAACAATATTGCGACAGACGCTAGCACTATACGACGCACCATACTCAACCTCCTGCTAACTGGTATTTGAATCAACTGGTAGCTGGCAGACTGCAACCTTCTGCAATTCCTGCCAAAACATGATGATAGGGTTTCACAGCCTCACATAAACTGCAACCAGTATTTGTGGAAGAAGCTGGCCTGCGAAGCATCAGCAGAATGCCGCAAGCGCCATGATGACCTTGACCGCACACCATTTTGTAGCGGTCGTAAGAACTTTAGCTATCTCAAGCTCACGCCGTCAAATCTATCGCTGCCAAGTGGGTCGATATGGTAGCCTTGCACATTATTACTCATTGCCCGAAAAATTTTCGCATGTGCGAGCACTACCCACGGGGCTTGCGCTTTGAAGATTTCTTGCGCTTGCCTGTAAAGGGCAGAACGTTTTTTAGTATCAGCGATACTGGCAGCCTTGTTGATTATATTGTCAAACTTACGATTGCACCAGCCTGCATGGTTTGCACCAGATTTGATCGCAGCACAAGACAGGAGCACCGATAGAAAATTATCTGGGTCGCCATTATCACCCGACCAACCAAGCTGAAGCATCTGATGCTCACCCTTGCTTGCCTTACTCAAGTAGGTTGGCCAGTCATAGGTGATAAGCTTGACCTTGATGCCAACCTTTGCCAAGTCCGCCTGCATCAGCACACCTGCCTTCTTGCCATCAGGCATGTAGGGACGCTGCACAGGCAATGTCCATAGTTCAGCGTTGAAACCATTCGGGTAGCCCGCTTGCTTGAGAAGTTTTTTGGCAAGCTCTGGGTTGTATTGGTAATCTTTGATTTTTGCATTATACCCCCATAGAGTCGGAGGAATCGGGTTCTTGGCCAGCACTGCGGTGTTTTTATAGACGGTCTTGATGTAATTTGAGCGATGTAGGGCATGGTTGATTGCTTGCCGCACCAATACATTATCAAACGGCTTAACCCGCACGTTTAGCGCCAAGTAAGCGACGTTTGACCCCTCACCTTCCATGACTTTGAGCTTGTTGTTGGCTCTGATGGCATCAAGGCTCTGCACCGCAGGGTAGGCAACGAGATGGCATTCACCTGTCTTGAGCTTTTGAATGCGGACATTTTTATCAACTGTGATACTGAACACCAGATTATCAAGCTCACTCTTCTTACCAAAGTAGTCATCGTTGGCAGTGAACCTAATCATCGTATCCTTGATATACTTTTGGAAGACGAATACCCCCGTGCCGATTGGATAATTATCGATTGCCTCTGGTGTGCCGGCCTTAAGCATCTTGTCGCCGTATTCTTTGGAAAGAATGGAAGCAAAGTCCATAGCTAAATTAGACAGAAAGGGCGTGAAGTTCTTGGTCAAAGAAATCTTTATCTGATAGTCATTGATTTTGATGATGTTCTTAATCATCTTGGACATGTCCATTGCTTCAAAGTATTCGTAGCGACCGCCACTTACCTTATGGTAGGGATGCTCCTTCAAACGCATGCGGTTAAAAGAGAACAGCACATCATCGGCATTGAATTCACGCGTCGGCGAGAAACGTTTATTGCTGTGCCACTTCACACCCCGACGTAAGTTGAACGTCCAAATCATGCTTTGGTTATCATATTCCCAGCTTGTCGCTAACGCTGGGAATATAGCAGTTGTGCCGTTTTTAAATTCAACCAACCGATTGTAAACCGTCTTGGAACTAGCGTTGAAGGTTGTGCCGTCCATCGCAATCTGCGGATTAAAAGTCGAGGGACTACCCTCTGAACAATAGATAAAAGTTTTCTTCGCCGCCGTTAACGACAAAGACATCGTAAATATAAGCATTAATTTTAACATGTCAGACTCTCCTGCTCGGTATGGTGCATGCCTACTTTCAACAACTATTCATTCTACTCGGAGCGTTAATTTTTTAAAATAAAAACTTCGTTTGCGCATTGGCAATGCCACTGTTTGGTTATCATCAAAACCGCCACAGTAAGCGTATTTTTTTATTATCAATGCCTGTATTGGCTTGTATTAGCTACGATTAGGGGTTAGATTTTCATTAATTCATCTGTTTTTAGTTTTTGGTTTAATTGTTTTTGTTAGGAAGGGGACTATGAATCGTCAGCAGTTAATTGAAGCCATCGCATCGGAAACAGAGCAAACAAAAGCGGACACTAATAGGTTTTTGGATGCTTTCATCGACACTGTTCAGCGCAACATGCGCAAGGACGAGGTTAAGCTTGTCGGCTTTGGCACGTTCAAGACCACACGCCGCAAAGCTCGCACGGGTCGCAATCCGCAAACTGGCGAAGAGATCAAGATCAAGGCGAGGAATGTTCCTATATTCCGCCCTGGTGCGCAACTTCGTGAGTATGTCCAAAAGGGTAAGTAAGACGCTCGCAGCAATTCGCCTCTTGTCGCTGCCTAACAGCAGGGTCAGGGGGCGATTATCTTTCCTTCAGTTTCTCGGCTTTGATGCCCAGCACTTTTTCAAAATGACCAGCATTTTTTTGACATCATCGGCAGTGCCTTGCTGACCAAAGCTTATTCGTAATGCGTTGCTGGCGATTTGGGAGTCGTAGCCCATTTGGGTAAGGGTGGTGCTGGGACGGCTGATGCCAGAGGAACAGGCACTACCGCTGGATACCGCGATACCCGCAAGGTCAAGGTTCAGGATTAAGTCTTCCACTTTTGTGCGTGGCAAATGCACATAGACAGTGTTCGGTAGACAAGGGCTGTCGCCAGCAAGCATTAGTGCATCTGTCGTTGCCAGCTCCTCTAACAAGATGCTCTTCAAGCCTGCAACATGTTGCTGCCAGCGTGAGAGTTGGTCGGGCAATGCCTTAACGACACAACCAAACGAGATAATACCTGCGAGATTCTCTGTGCCTGCACGTAGGTTAAATTCATGTGAACCACCATACATCTGGGCGCGTGGTAAACTGTTCTTGAGGTAAAGACCGCCACAGCCCTTTAGTGCGCCGAGCTTGTGAGCCGAGAACGATGCGCTGTCTAGTTGCGCGTTTGTGGACAGTGAATCGTTAAGCTCAATTTTTCCTAGAGCTTGGACAGCATCGCAGTGCACATGGGTATTGGGGTTCAATTCTTTGATCGCACTAGCGATGTCGGCAACTGGGTTGATAACTCCTGTCTCGCTGTTAGCATGGGTTAGGCAAGCAAGCACGGTGTTAGGTCGCACAAGCTTTGGTAATTGTTCAACTGCCACGATACCTGCTTTGGTGATTGGGATAGTATCCAAAGCACAGCGTTGTTGTTCAGCAAGGGTTTGGGCGGTGTTTCTGATGGAAGGATGATCGCCAGCAGTTATCAGTATATGAGGCAATTCACTTGATTGGGCGTGCGGTGCGGCAAAGGCATGTATGATGAGGTTATTGCTTTCCGTGCCGCCAGAGGTAAAGATAAATTTTTCACTATCAATGTGTAGGTATGAGCATATATCACGGCGTGCCGTTTCAATTGCCACTCTCGCTTTGCGACCATACTTATGCATGCTGGAGGGGTTGCCATCTGATTCTTGTAGGAGACGAAACACCTGCTTGAGGTGGCGTTCAGAGGACGGCACACCTGCGTTTGCATCAGCGTAGAACATTTTGGGCAAGAGAAGTTATCTTACGATGCGTCAAGTTGCGTTGCGGTGCAAGAGTGGCGTTTGCTTTGAGTTGCACGCAGGCGAGTGCTTCCTGCATGTCTTTGACGAAGTAAAAATTCAGATTACGCAATACTTCTTTGGGCACATCAAGTAGGTCGTTGATATTTGCACTGGGCATTACTATCGTATGCTTGTGATAACGGCATGCGGCTAAAACCTTTTCTCTGATACCGCCGACTGCCAACACATGTCCGCGCAAAGTTATCTCGCCTGTAATTGCGATACCTGCACATATCGGAATGTTCAACACTTGACTGACGAGCGCCAAGTAGATGGCTAGCCCTGCGCTTGGCCCGTCTTTGGGTGTCGCAGCATCGGGTAAATGCACGTGGAGCTTAGCATTACGCAAACAAGCAACATCTACTCCGACCTCCTGATGATGAGCAAAAAGATATGACTGGGCTGTTAGCGCACTCTCACGCATCACCTGCCCTAGTTGACCTGTAAGGATGATGCTTTGCTCGCTATGCTCACTATTATTAGCGAGCATCATGCTGGTCTCGACATGCATAATTTCACCGCCGTTGCAGGTATAGGCGAGTGCGATGGACATCCCTGCTGGCAAACTGCTGGGGTTTGGTTCGCTTTGGTAGCAAGGGTTGCCAAGATAAGTTTTAATCGCCTGGGCATTGATCTCGGCAGCAATCTCCTTGTCTTTAGCAACATGCGATAAGATGGTCTTGCGGGCGATTTTCTCAAGGTTGCGATGCAGCTCCCTTACGCCTGCTTCTTGCGTATAGTCTTGAATGATTAGCTCTAGGGCGGCAGCGCTAAAATTCAAACAGTCCTTGCCGATGCGAAGATTCTTTTTGATTCTGGGCAATAGATGCCTTTGCGCGATCGTTATTTTTTCAGCATTGCTATAGGAAGGGATTTCAACCACGTCCAAACGATTTAGCAATGGTGCTGGGATAGAGCTGACATCGTTGGCAGTGGCAATGAACATGACACTTGAGAGGTCAAAGGGAATATCAATATAGTGGTCGCGATAAGTATTGTTGTGCTGATAATCTAAAACTTCTAATAGAGCGGATTGCACGTCGCTGTGGTTGTGGTTATCTTTATTGCCAACCTTGTCTATCTCATCCAAGAGGATTACCGCACTCGCACTGCCAGCTTGTGTTATCGCTTGGATGATTTTGCCAGGCATTGCCCCCGTATAGGTGCGGCGTAGACCACGAACTTCCATCTCCTCCCGCATGCCACCGAGTGAAATCTGGGCAAACTTGCGTTCCAATGCGGCGGCGATTGATTTCGCTAACGAGGTTTTGCCAACACCAGGTGCACCGACAAACAGTAGAATCTGACCGCCGATATTATGCGTGTGGGTGATGACAGCTAAATGCTCAAGAATACGAGTCTTGACTGCCTCTAACCCAGCATGATGCCTGTTCAAAACCCTTTTAGCACGCTGAAAGCTAGGCAAGAAGTCGGCTTGGTCAGCCACCCAATGTAAGTCCTTTATCCACGTCAAATACTGGTGTGAAATCATGTAGTCGGTTGAGCCATAGGGAGCAAGCTCAAGCTTTTCCAGCTCCTTGTGGGCAACGGCACGCACATGAGCAGGCATTTTTACTCTGTTGATGTCTTCGGTAAGTTTCTCGGTTTCTTTGCTGGCAGGGTCAACCTCCTCGCCTAAATCCTCCAACTCACTGCGCAACAGGTTGATATTTTCCTTGATAAAGTTCACGCGCTCACTGTTGGAAATTCGTTCTTCAGTTTCTTTTTCCACAGTCGAGGAAAATTTTAGCATTTCAATCTCACGCCCGACCAAGCTCAAAATCCGAGCTAGTCGTTTCGGTAATGGCATTGACAATAGCGGCAACTGCTCCTCGTAGGTCATAGTCAGGTGTTGCGTGATGAGATTACAAAACTTGTCGGGGTCGGAGAGAGATTGCCGTAAAACTAGCCCTGTTTTTTTATCCATGCGCTTGCTGACCTTTAGCAGTTTGGTTAGCGCTTCCTTGATGTTTGCCATTTTCGGCAGAATGGCACGAGGATGCGGTCGTTTATCTTTTGGAAACGGGATAACAACCGAGTGATAACCGCCACCTTCTTCGGTTTCTCTGGTTGCCACCGAATCAAGGATTACCCGACGGATACCTTTGATGTGATAATTTTTCTCGCCACTACTCAAGGTTGTTGTCTTCAGCAACTTGCCTTCAACCCCGACTTGACAGAAGCGATGTGCGTCGGTGGCAAGCGGAATAAGAGCAAAGCCATCACGCTTGACGGTGCGCTGATTGTTGCTACGGCTTAACCATTGGCGTGAGGCGGCATCAAGTTGAGAACTGGAGATAACGACACTGACATCAGGGAAAAGCACCTTCTGCTTGAGTGCGCAGGCATTTAGTTTCAGCGACTTACGCCCTGCGTCTTTTTTAAGTGCGGTTGCGATCTCCAGTCGTAATGAATGCACCTGCTTATGTTTACTGTTGCTCATATCGTGGCTGTTTACTCCGTTGCTAGCGCCCGTGAGTTGATACTCAACCGCTAATTGGTGGTCAAGGATATTAGTTTTATCATGATTATTTCGTCTAGAGGTTAATTGCCTGCATAAGATAAGGGCTTGTAAATCAGTTGCTATTTCAATACATAGCCCTCCACTTGATAAGCTATTTAAAGCAGGTAGAGTTATTGTCAATTTTAAGGAGTATTTTAATGTCCAGGCAAAGACTTACGGCGATACTGATACTGATAGTCGCGTTGCTGGTCAGCTCGACAGGTAGCTGGCAAACGGCAGCGGCAAGCAGTGCGGTTAAATCAGCGGCGAACTTGACCAAGCAGCCAATACGCAAGGCTGTCAGCAAACTTGGCAATCTCTCGCGGCGGGCACTGTTGACTACGGCTGTGCCGATTATTTTACTTGGTGGTGCGGCGCTTGATGCCGATGCACACGGAGTTAAGAACCATCAACGGCAAGCTCAAGTGCAGCAACTTCAAGTGCAAGAAGAGCAGGAGTCGCTTAATATCAGGCATAGCTCGTCCAGCGGCATGACAGTGTGGAGTGAACAGCTTGCTGAACACGGTGAAGAGGACAATGCCTTGGCTTGGAGCGAGGAAGTAACAAAGGGCAATGGTGTCTTCTACCTTGCTTTGCGTGGGCCTGAGTATGACCATATCCATCACGTTGTCTATGTTGGCGACACGGCAACGGGTGAGCCGATGCTGGCGGGGATATACCTTGAGGGACATGAGGAAGACCATATCACTCTCTATGCTCCTGACGGCTGGGTTACGCAGGGTTTCATGCAGCGCGATATTATTACTTTCCCTGACCCGTTGTGGGACAACTATGAGGTTACGATATTTACGATTAAGGAGTTGTCTTTAGCTGATCGGTATGCGCCTGTGTCGCTGGCTGAATTTCCTGTCAACGACGAGGGGCGAGAGCTCCAGATGTTGCAGTTTGGTGTCAATGCCAACGACGCTGAAACTCTAGCTGACCTGCCGCTCAAACAAAGGTCATGTGAAGTTCTTGACCCCAAGGTGTGGGGACAGATACCTGGTTATGGCAGACATTCATGCACACCGCTTGATGAGTCGCATGGTCAGTTTGGCGCGCCGATCTTTGATCGCGCAACTGGTAATTTCGTTGGTTTCTTTTCGGAGACCGCACCATCGGGGGCAAGTTTATCGGAGGGGATGACGGCAGCTTTGATTCAATTCATCGCTGACCAGCAGGCGAACCCGACGGCAGTTAGCGTTAATGACAAGCTGACCACCACTTGGGGTTTGATCAAGTCAGAGCGGTAATTTTATTTACGTGAAGGAGAATGATTGATGAAGATCGTAAAATGCCTGTTAGCACTGATGGTGGCATTGTCGGTGAATTCCCAGTTGTTTGCTAGTAGCGGCGCTGGGTTACGCACCGCATCCAGTAAATTTTTCAGCAAGGTTGGTCAGACGGTGGCGGTATCGGCTCTTGGTTTAGCTCTTGCAGCTGCGCCGCTTCAGTATGTGGAAGCACAGGGCAAGACGGTGGAGGATTTGACTGCGGTTGTTGCGGACGATCCTGCTTATCGTCGTGGTGCGATGTTGTTACGAGTGTCTATCCCACCTGCAGCACCAGCCGAGGGTGAAGAAGTAGCGGAAGATTCCGAGCCGCGTGAGGCGGCATTTCATCTCGCTTATATCGGGGGAGATGGGCATGGCAACTCGTTGTTGATTGGGCGTGAGCGGCAGTCGGGCATCAATGTTGGTGAGACGTTGGCTAAAGTTGCGGAGTCATCGCTTTACGCTTGGGACGGGCTGGTTAGCGCTGGTTTGTCGGTAAGGGCGATAGATAGTTTTGAGGATAGCACAGGTGATGGTTACTACAATGTTGTGTTGCTACAGGTGGAGGGGCTTGACCTTGCTGCTAATTATCCGCCACTTAAGGTTAGCGATGAGTTTCCCTATGCGGATGAGCGTGATTTAGAAATTTTGGCGTTTAGGTTGTTTTATAGCCCGTATCTTGATGAAACAGAGTTGCCTGGCGATAAGTTTAGCTTGCGTTGGATGCGTTGCGGTTCTATCCCGAACCCTAATCAGCATCTAGCGTTGCTTGGATTTGGTGTTACGTCTTGCGGTATTGTGGATGAGCTTTTTTCCAACGGGGCATTGCTTATCCATGACGAAAAACTTGTCGCTTTGCAGAGCTTGGACACTGATGTGCGCGTGGATGAGAATGACAAGCCGTTGTCGTGGTTAGCACTGAATATCCCGACCAGAGCGATGGAGTATAGCCAGGCGTTAGGTGAGGTTGCCGCTGCGGTCGAAGCGCAAGGCAAACTTACTACGACTTGGGGAGCTTTGAAACAAGAGTAGTTTTGGTTTTGTTCACGAGAGGCTTTGTCTCTCGTGAACAAAAAAAAGGGGCATCGTGCTAAAACTGCTACTATTCCTAACCTTCTTTGGTGCAGCAGACCATTCTGCCTTCGTTCATGCTGTGCCTAGTCCTGTGGTGGTGAGTGAGCAGGCAACGATCAAGATTATCACTACGGGGTTTCTCCCCGCTTCAACATGGCGATATAAGCAAAACATCAACATTCTACGCAAAGCAGGCTATGATGTGCGATTGTCTATCCCTGCTAACACGAGACTGGAAGAGCGGGAGCGAGCACTTCTGTATGCGATGCTTGATAAGGACGGAGTTGACTGCGAAAACTACGTCTGTTTGCGCGGTGGCTTCGGGAGTTCCGATCTACTTGACCGTATTCCCTACGATGAACTCATCGGCACAAACAAGCGTGTCTTCGGCTACTCCGACGTTACATCGGTGCAGAGTGCGTTGTGGACTAAATCTGGGCTGGTAAGTTTCCATGCCCCGATGATCGCAACAGGCACTTGGCGTTCACTCAATGCCCCTGAAATGCAAACACTAACTGGGATAATGAATGGCACGACGAGCGCAGGCACAATTCCACTACTGCCACGCAATGCTAGCAGTAGCGATGACAGCGGCGATGTTAATGAGCCGCTAGAAGGTATTCTCTATGGTGGCACATTCTCGGTGTTGACCAATCTCATCGGCACACCTTACATGCCTGCCTCCCTTGACGGCTATATCCTGTTCATAGAAGACACAGGTGAAAGCCATCATCGACTCATTCGGTATTTCAATCAATGGTTGCAGAGCGGCATGCTTGACGGCGTGCGAGCAATCATCTTGGGCAACTTCGGCAAATTCAGCAACAAACAACGCACGTGGTTACGACAAGCATTTGAGAAACGTGCAC
>JAPPIL010000123.1 GCA_028877195.1 Pseudomonadota bacterium | reverse complement strand
AGAGCACGAGAGAGGGGAACGCTCTCTCGTATACAAAAGGGGGGTCTGGGGGCGAAGACCCCAGCGAAAAGGAGAGCACGAGAGGCTTTGCCTCTCGTATACAAACATCGGGATGACTGGATTTGAACCAGCGACCTCACGTCCCCCAGACGTGTGCGCTACCGAACTGCGCTACATCCCGTCAGACACACAGGAAGGAAGTTGGCATGGCTCATAGCAAAAAGCAATACCTATTAGCGGCGCTTATCCTCTCGTGTTTTGCTGCCCGTGCGGAAGCAGTGTTCTTTGCCGATAAATTCCCACAGCCAGGTATTGTGCGGGATAAGGTGAAGTTTTGGCAGCATGTGTTTTATCACTACGACTCAATGGCAACACTGGTGCATGACACGCATCGAGTTGATTTAGTGCTGGATGTCATTAACTTCCGTGCACCTCGTTATCAAGCGCCAAGCTCACCGCGAATGAGCTGGGCACAGCGACAGCGGGAAGCACACAGATACGTCAAACGCTATCGGCAAGCGATCAAGCGCTTTAAACGTTATCGTTTGCGGGCGCGAAAATTTGGCAAGATAGAGGAGCGTGTATATCAAGTGTATCGCAACGACTTGGATCGGTTGTTGAATAAGCATGTATCTTTGCGTTCACAGACAGGATTGCGAGACAGTTTTATGCAGGCAATCCAGCGAGCAAAACCATACATGTCGCACATGGAAGCAATTTTCAAACAACATCGCTTACCGAAAGAACTTGTGCGACTGACGTTTGTTGAATCAATGTTTAACTACAAAGCCAAGTCAAAAGTCGGGGCAGCAGGGGTATGGCAGTTTATGCCTGCGACGGCAAGGGAGTTCATGCATCTCAATACCTTGGTTGATGAACGTATCTCGCCCTTGAAAGCAACGAACGCGGCGGCAAAACTACTGCGTCGCAACCATCGTAAGTTCAACAGTTATCCTTTAGCAATTACAGCCTACAATCAAGGTGCTGGCAATATCGGTAAGGCAGTGCGCACCCTGAACACCAAGAACCTTGATACAATTATTAGAAAATATCGTGGGCGCTCATTTGGATTTGCGGGACGCAATTTTTACAGCGAGTTTCTTGCCGCTAGTATGGTTTATAGAATACTGAAAGACAAACCAGAAGTGGCGCATGACCCAAAACCACTAGCATTAGTGGCGTTGCGGTTGCCCAAGCAAGTATCAGTCTCACGTTTGATTCGCAAAACATCGTTGGATAAAGGCGTGTTGAGCAAGTATAACCCTTGCTTCAATAAGAAAGCATTCACATCTAAAAGCAATGCTAATTTACCACCATACTATGAGATATACGTGCCAAGCCGAATTGCGACGAAAGTTCGTAACGAGGTGCGTAACATCTAACGATGCCTCATACACTTATCACCAGTGTTGCGAATCCGAAAATTAAAGCATTAGTGCGGTTGTTAAAAAAAGGTAGCGACTCTGCTTTCACAGTTGAAGGCGTGCGAGAGATAAGTCAAGCATTGCCTAACTGGGGATTGCTAGAACTTTACTTTCATCAGCAACGCCGCAGTGCCGATGCCGATGCGATAATCACCAAGCATGGCAAGGTAGGTAAAGCGTTTGCCCTTGCACCACACGTGTTTAGTAAGATTGCCATCCGTGCAAATAAGGACGGCATCGTCGCAGTTTTTGCCTATCGTCGCCTGCCCCTAGCAGGGTTAGCGTTGACTTCGTTTAGCAAACCACCATTGCTATGTGTCTGCCAAGAGCTGCAAAAGCCTGGCAATCTAGGAGCGATGATGCGCACGGCGGTAGCGGTGGGGTGCGATGCTTTGATCGTTGTTGACCAAAGCATGAGCATCTACAACCCAAACGTTATCCGTGCCAGTCTTGGACATGTGTTTAACGCACCATTGGCACTGGCAAGTAGTGCCGAGGCGTATGATTGGTTGTGTGCAAATAACATCAATATCGTGCTCGCAGATGGATTGCCACCGCATCACATGTCTTACACTGCGTATGATTTTCGCCAAGCAACGGCGATTGTCTTTGGCAGTGAAGCGGAAGGGTTAAGCGATTTTTGGCGCAAACTGAACGTAACACGCCTTTATATCCCGATGCGACCGCAGGTATCGTCGTTGAACGTGTCGGTTTGCGGCGGCATAATTCTTTACGAAGCTTGGCGACAACGAAGTCTGGCAGCAAGCGACACCAAGCTTGACCAACAGTGATAAATCGTTTCTAATTATAGCAGAGCTAATTCATACTTTTTGCAAACTCTGATGTTGCAGTTGCTAGGTGTTCTAGGAGCAATTGAGCAGAGGGGCGT
>JAPPIL010000147.1 GCA_028877195.1 Pseudomonadota bacterium | reverse complement strand
GTTTGCGAACAAAAGGGAGAGAGGTGCGGAGAGAGGGAACTCAAGTGAAATGAGGCAAAGACCAAGTTCACTTGGTCTTTCCGAATGAGCGCAGAGTCTGTTGCTCGTAGAGCGACTAACGCCTCTCGTATAAAAAAATAGGCATTACTTATGCAACAAAGCCCCTACGCCTAGAACGTAATGCCTATTTATTCGTTGTCAAGGTGGGTGGGGGAGCGATTAGAACAATCGCTCAAAATACGAAGTAAATCATCGGCATCAAGACTATTGCATAGAGACCTTCCTCAACTCCTTCTAGGTCAGATTCTTTGAGGTCATCTATTTCTTTCTTGCTGGCTTTATGACTTTCTTCAAGCTTGCCGTCTACGTAACTTTTACCTGTTAAACCAAGATCAATCATATCTCCCAAAGACAGGCTGACATTGAAACCTATCCCGAAGCCAACACGCGGCAAAAAGAAATCACGACGTAAGGCAATGGTGGCGGCAGCACGCTTCCAAGTCATGTCAGATTTTAATTCTTGCTTTTTTCCGTCTTCTGTTCGTTCAGCGTTCATAATCACGCCCCGAAAAGCTAACTCCCCGCCCGCTCCAATCTTGAAGTAGTTAAGAACATTGCCATACAGATATGCCCGTGCAATTGTGTCATAAAAACTGTGGCTCATGAGAGTGCCTTCATCTGAACTAGGATCATCGGTTTCATTAATTTTATCTCGGTAAGTGAAACTTCCTCCTACTGCTAAAGATGCCCACTGACTGAAGGCAACCTCACCTTCAAGTCCTGCCGATAATGGCATTAGTCTCTTCATAGGGAGGTCTGCATCACGTAGATTTTTAGAGAGAGTGCGATAGCTTGGCGTGTAAGCTAAACGCAAAATAACTGGGTGCAGAAGATTGGTTTGCTTGCGGCGCTTTTTTGCTAAGCGCTGCTGTCTTGCTTTACCTATAGCAGGGCGCGACCGCTTTACTTTTTTTGTTTGCTTTGCCTTGTTTTTAGCAGAGCTTGCCTTCTTTGCTGTCTTGATTTGCTTTGTTTGCTTCGCATCTGGGTGTTGACGCTTGTTTGCATGCCCTTGCTGTGAGAAACAAAGCGATACGAGTGCCAGCATGGTTAGAAAAGTTTTCATGTGCCCCCACTAGGTAAAATTATCGCTAACAAACATAGGTGTTTGCTGTAGTGTATCGGCTGTTTTTGCGATAAGTAAACTATGATGTTTTATGCTCATACACCCAAATGCCACAACGACGGCGCAACAGATGATTGGCACAAGCTATCCGACCACCTCAATGGCACAGCAAATCTAGCCGAGCACTTTGCTAGTTTTTTCGCTGATGGCAAAGGACTAGCAAGGATGGCAGGTCTTCTGCATGACCTTGGCAAGTATACCCCTGCCTTTCAAAAAAAATTGCATGGAGCTAAATGTCATGCTCCTCATTCGGCACACGGAGCAAAGAAGGCGATTGAGAGCTGCGGTGATCTTGGCTACTTGCTTGCTTATGCGATTGCAGGACACCATGCAGGTCTTGCTAATGGCAAGGGTTATGATTCCAAACGGCAGGCGCTTAAGCGGCGCATAGAAAACTGTAATCTAGATGAACTAGCAGATGAATGGCAGACGGAAATAAAACTTACTGACGCAAAGCTAATGTGCAAAGCGTTAGATAAATTTAAAAGCGACAAAGACAATAGACAGTTTCAATGTGCCTTTCTTGTTCGGATGCTCTTCTCCTGTTTAGTTAATGCTGACCGCCAAGATACTAGAGCCTACTACGATAAGAGCAAAGAAGAGCCGTGTGCCTCGCAGCCAAGTTTAGAAGACCTACATGCTAAGCTTGAAAAGCACATGCATAAATTCAAACCAGACACATCAGACAACAAAATAAAAACTATAAACGATTGGCGGAATAAAATTCTAACAAGTGTTACTGCCAATGCTGCCCTTGAACAAGGGATATTTTCTTTGACTGTGCCAACGGGTGGCGGCAAGACCTTGACCTCGCTTGCCTTTGCTCTGAAGCATGCTATTAAGCATAACCTTCGTCGTGTTATCTATGTCATACCTTTCACCAATATCATTGAGCAAACAGCGGATATCTTTCGCAAAGCGCTTGGCAACGAAGCAATCCTTGAGCATCACAGCGATTTTAATTTGGATAATCTAAGGGGTGATGACCCTTATCAAGGTAAAGAAAAATTTAAGCTTGCGACCGAAACGTGGAACGCACCGATAATTATTACCACGGCGGTGCAGTTTTTTGAGAGCCTCTTTGCTGCCAAGACAACCAAATGCTGCAAACTGCATAACATCTCTAGCA
>JAPPIL010000047.1 GCA_028877195.1 Pseudomonadota bacterium | reverse complement strand
GGACAGGCAGGCAAGCTTTTCAAAACACTGCTATCCAATGCCCAACCTACTTTCTTACCCGACTCAATATCCCCTTGACAACGCATGGCATCGGCAACGGTAGTAATACCAAGCTTCTGTAATTTAACCAACAAGAGCGAAAATAAAGATAAAGTCATCTCGGCATCGGCTTCGGCACGATGACCACGCAGAGTAGGGAGCTTAAAATCTCGCGCCGCCCCCTTCAAACTACGGTCTTTAGCGTTAGGAAAAAGCTGTGCCAACAACAGATGGGTGCAGAGGTAAAAGTTTTTGATCTGTTTGCGACATGTCTTCAATGCCGTATGGCGCAAGAACTTTACGTCGCCTTGGGCATTATGGCTAACCAAAACATAGTCGCCGATAAACGCCAAAAATTCAGGCATCACCTTCTCGACAGGCGGGGCGTTCTTGACGGTGTTGGCATTGATGCCCGTAATCCCTTTAACGATGTCAGGTATTGCCATGCGTGGGTTGACAAGCGAGGTATAGCGATCCTGCACCTCACCATCGACTACCTTTAGCGCCGCAATTTCTAGCAAAGCGTTGCGCTGGGGGTTGCCGCCTGTCGCCTCGATGTCAAGGATGATGAAGGTGCAGTCGCTCAAACTTTTATCAGCGTGAACAGCGCAACGATTAGCGTAAGAATTGGGATTATCGCGTGTCTTGGTCGGCAATACAAACTCTCTTGAACAGACGCTAACCTGTGTGATAATGCCACCGATTGTAATGTGTTCCAACATTTTTATTTATATTGAGGTTCGGGGATGAACTTTCACTTGACGGATAATCAACGCGAGTTGCGTTATCTAACAGCGTTGAACTAATTCATAAATTCACGAGTTCTATGGACTCTTCATTTTCAAACAATTGCACCGTCATCCACGAAAGTTGCACGACTGCGTTAGATCAACCAAGCATCGTTAGTAAGATAGACCTGTCTTTTCTTGACCCGCCTTTCAATCAGGATAAGTCTTACAAGGCATGGGACGACAATCTTCCACCAGCACAGTATTGGGGATGGATGCGTGAGATATGTGCGAAGGTGTATGCCTTAACTACTGATGGCGGTGCGATTTACTTCATGCAACGAGAAAAAAACACTGAATTTGTGTTGCAGTGCTTACGCGCTACTGGCTGGACTTTTCAAAACTTGGTTATCTGGAAAAAAAAGACATCAGCAGTGCCAGGACTAAAGCGTTTTGGAAAACATTACCAAGTCATTGCTTTTGCAACGAAGGGCAAAACTCCACGCGTTTTTAACCGCCTGCGCATCAATCCACCATTACCAGCAGGTTATAGATACCAACGCGAAAACGGTGTCTTCGTTACCGATGTGTGGGACGACATCCGTGAGCTGACTTCGGGCTACTTCGCAGGTGATGAAGCTTTACGGGATGCGGCAGGAGGTCGTTTGCACAAACAGCAAACCCCTATTCAATTTCTGCTTCGGGTTATCCTTTCGTCTACTAACCCTGGTGATACTGTCCTCGATCCATTCGCTGGTTCGGGGACAACGCTCGTTGTTGCTAAACAACTAGGACGTGATGCAATAGGGATTGAAATTGACTCTCACAATGTCAGTATCATTCAAAACAGACTTGCCCAACAAAGAAAAGCAGATGATGTCTCACGATTTTTTAATGACTATATCTGCACCGCTAACTTGGAAACCATTTGGGATTATCGTCTAAAAGAGAGTGCCAAAAGGCACTCTCTTTTAGACGAGCAAACAATCGCTGATGGACTATCTCACCCGCACGACCCATGCAATACTGGTGCCAAGCAAACAGCCTTGCCTGAACCAAGCCAGTAGATGGCTCACTCAATTTATCATCTATTCGCTGACTTATGCACAAAAAAATCGAAACTCCGTTCAGAAAATAAACTGGATAACTTCCCCTTTAGTAAGCAGATGCTTTCTTGTATCAATAAGGGCAAGTTCCCTGATTTAGCTATTAAACTTAATCAAAATGCTCAAAAGTTTACTGGCGGGGAACTGGTCGAGATCAAAGATAGCAAGTCCTATGCCGTTGCTTCTTTCAATTCAACAATTCCAACTGCTGAAAAGGATATTAGGAGGTTAACGGCGGGTAGAGTGAACATCACCAGAACACAGATGGAAGCGGCTGGCGACGATATACTCTCCTTAATGTTACGGCAAGTGTTCTACTTGATTCGTGGTAGGAAACAGCAATATACAAAAGTATGCCTATCTCATGGGAAGTTTTTTGAGACAATCCCCGTTTCAACACTCATTTCAGAGTCATTTGCTCAAGCTTTAGAAGAACGGCTAAAC
>JAPPIL010000117.1 GCA_028877195.1 Pseudomonadota bacterium | reverse complement strand
TGAAATGAGGTAAAGACCAAGCTTGCTTGGTTTTTCCGAATGAGCGCAGAGTCTGGCGCAGCCTAACTCAAGTGAAATGAGGTAAAGACCAAGCTTGCTTGGTTTTTCCGAATGAGCGCAGAGTCTGGCGCAGCCTAACTCAAGTGAAATGAGGTAAAGACCAAGCTTGCTTGGTTTTTCCGAATGAGCGCAGAGTCTGTCGCTCGTAGAGCGACTAACTCTCTCCGCATACACAAATCGTAAACTAACAAAACAACGAATGGTTATAGATACAGCGATGATGAATGTTGCCATAGCAATCAACGCAATAGCGCACCTCTGTTCTTCTTCCACAAGCGGCGGCTTCAAAGTCTGCGAGATGGGATTCATGGCGATAAAGCCTTCCATCAACGTTTACCCTTGTTTCAACCACATCGTAGACCACAAACGGATGATAATAAACAGAGTCATAACGACAGTGGGAGTTAGTATACTCATGTGTGTAAGGGCCGAAGGCATCGTAGTTGCGGGTGATGGTGGACTCTAAACCAACCCCTTGACCACTCGCATGCTCGCCAACATTGAGTTCAATATGGTTGCTGTTAAAGTCGATCTGATCCATGTGCGGAACATAAAAAATAAAATCAACATCATCGCCGTCGTCGATCTCATCGATTTCCAACTCCACCTCACGCTTGCCGCGATCATAGGAAAAGTCAGCTTCATAGCGTTGTGCTGGCAATTGCCACCGATGTCCATCCTCATCGACGAGAGAAAAGTCTGTGAATATCTGCAATAACCCATCTATCTCATCGCAAGACCCTAACACCAAGACCAGTAAACACACCTGTAGTAAACGCATTGCTTGACCTCCCCTCCAGATAATTTAAGATTAGTATTTGCTAGATGATGCCATAGGCAATGCTGATTAACAATAAAAACAACAACCACAGAAAATGCCCGCTGTAAAAGTTAGAATAGCCCCCTCCCCAACAGGCAACCCACATATCGGTTTTGCCTACACAGCCCTGTGCAATTATTTGTTCGCTAAACAACATAGCGGCAAACTTATCTTTCGTCTTGAGGATACCGACCAGCAACGCCTCAAAAAACACAGCGAGCAAAGACTCCTCAAAGCCCTCCAGTGGCTTGGCATTACTTGCGATGAAGGCACAGATACAACCCCCTACCGTCAGTCAGAACGTTTGCCCATCTATCACAAGTATGTTGAACGTTTGCTCGCCGCAGGACATGCGTATCGCTGCACCTGTTCAGCTACACGTTTAGAACATGTCCGAGCACAACAGCGTGCAAACAAGGAGATTCCCAAATACGATCGCCATTGCCGCAACAAGAATCAACCCAGCGACGCACCGCATGTCGTGCGCTTGAAGATGCCGTTGACAGACAAGACTGTGTTTACCGACATGTTGCGCGGCGAGGTGAGTATTGATAATCAGCAACTTGACGATCAGATACTACTCAAGTCTGATGGTTTCCCAACTTATCATCTGGCGAGCGTCGTTGATGATTATGAAATGCAGATAACCCACGTTATTCGTGCCGAAGAATGGTTGTCATCAACCCCCAAGCATGTGCAGCTCTACCGCGTGCTAGGTCTCACGATGCCAGAATTTGTGCACTTGCCGATCTTACGCAACCCCGACGGCACAAAGATTTCCAAACGCAACAACCCGATGACCTTACAACTTCTCAAACGTCTAGGCATACTACCTTCGGCGCTACTAAACTACTTGGTGCATATTGGCGGCGCAGCTCAAACCGAGCAGGAGGTGCTGACCATAGCAGCGATGCAGGCAAACTTCGTGCTCGCTAAACTAAACATCGGCAGCCCCGTCTTTGATTGGGATAAATTACTGTGGCTGAACCAAAAACACATCGCCGCACTGCCAACAGCTGACTTCTGTTCCTACGTTAGGGATGAATTGCTAACTACTGCGATGCTTGAACAGCTGTTTCCGCTTTACCGTGAGCGACTAACGCATCTAGCGGAATTTTTTCCACGCGCCCAGTTCTTCTTCGCTAGTAGCCTGCCTTACTCCGAGCTAGCGGTAATCCCGCCGACACACAGCAAAGACGAGTATCTGCCCGTGTTGCATGACCTTGCGCAAGCTTTCGCATCTTTACAAGACTGGCAAGCCACTGCGATCAAGGAACAGTTGCAAGCCATTCGCAAACAGCATGACTTGCGCACACGAGAATTATTCATGCCAGTGCGTATGATAACCACAGGAACAGACAGCTCGCCTGACTTGATTCCAACCCTACTGCTACTCGGTCAAGACTTGGTGGTGTATCGGCTGCGCTCCTACCTTGCTGCAATGACC
>JAPPIL010000004.1 GCA_028877195.1 Pseudomonadota bacterium | reverse complement strand
CGCCAAGCCATGCAACTGCAGGCAACGAAATATCCGCACCGCCGCCTTGCGCACCTTGTCTGCAAGTGCCGTTTCAATACGGGCGGGAACGACGACTTCAACCGTCGAGGCATCGATATACTTGGCATGATAGTCATAAAAACCCGTCAGTGGCGAAATCTCACCAAGCATCGGTGCCGCTACAGGGGCAAGGTCGCCGATTACCGCACACTCAATCTCTTGCGCATCAACCGCCTGTTCAACAAGAATCTTAACACTATAGTTGGCGGCATAGCGCACCGCCTCGTCCAGTTCTGCTGCCGTAGCAATCTTTTTGATGCCGATCGAACTGCCTGCTGTGGCAGGTTTGACATAGAGTGGATAAGACAAGCGGTCGGCAATGTGTTGTTGGTAAGCGCCCCTGTTATGCTGCCCCAGGTCATGTTGCCAGTTGGGGTAGAGAAAACTAACGCTCGGCACGACAGGCAACCCTGCACTATGCACGAGTTCTTTTGCGACCACCTTATCGTTAGCCAACGCTGAACCGAGTAGCGAAGCACCGATATAAGGGAAACCCGCTAATTCTAACAAGCCCTGCATCCGACCGTCTTCACCGTTGTTGCCGTGCAGGACAGGGAAGATAACTATTTCGGATTTTGAACGCCCTGTCAGGTCAAGTTCCGCTAAAAAATTGTCGGTATCAGGATAGATGCTGGTATGAAGAGGTTGACGCTCATCGACTTGCACTTGTTGTTGAAGTTGTTGATATTCTTGGCGACACCACTGCCCTGACTTGGCGATGCCGACCAACCGCAAATCATAACCATACTCGCAAAGTCTAGCGCTGACTGCTCGTGCACTGTCGCACGACACGACATGCTCGTAGGAGTTGCCGCCAAATAAAATTACAACTGTGAGCTTTGCTTGTGCCATTTCAGGTCATAATTTTAGCACACTTATCTCACTTGAGCTATGTTTCGTGGCTTCGTTAAATAATTCTAACTCCAATCTTGGAATACACTTGGAATACATATGAAACAACGATAGTGAATAAAATAAACAATTGCTTGCGCTTATTCTAAAAAACTTATACACCCGCTAGCACTGAAATTTGATTAAATACCAACAACGGGGAAACCAAGTGAGAAACATGGTAGGGAACATACGTTTCTTGGTAGCGGCGATGGTCATACTCTCGTCAGGCGGTTTACAGGCTCGACAGGTTAAGCTCAATCCAAAGATAGTAGAACAAGCGCCTATCCTGCATCGTTTGATCGCTACTGGGGACATCGAAGAGCTAATCCGAGTTTTGCCCACCATGTCCAACTATCTCAACGATACTGCCACCGATGGTGAAACCGCTCTCCACTGGTGTAGCCACTGCGATGCCAATCAAGCTGCGGAGCAATTGCTGAAGTTTGGCGCTGATGTCAATAAAGCAGATGATGCTGGTCTAACACCTGTGCATGCGGCTGCTAAGAGTGGCAACGAGGAATTGACCAAGCTGTTCTTGGATAACGGTGGTGATGTGGAGGTGCAGGATACCAAACATGGTTGGAATGCCTTTCATTGGGCGGTGTATTCAGGCAACCCTGATTTGATCAAACGCTTTATCTCCGAATGGCAGGAGGGTGCACAGCATACAACAGATAAACGTGGCAATGATGCTCTCGCAGTTGCAGCCATTGCCGCTGCGACACAAGCCAATCAGTCCGCTAGCGATAAGTCTCGTAAGACCGCCGCTACCAACTACAACCTCAAAGCAAACATCAGTATACTGCTTGACGCAGGTATCGACCCAAGTGCCAGCAAAGTTTTGGCATATATACCACTTGATAATATAGAGGCTGTATCTTTACTGCTTGAGCGCAAAGCTGACGTTAGCGTCGCTGATGCGCAAGGTATTACCCCTCTAATGCGGGCTGTCGCGGCAGGCAATGCTCAAGCGGTGGAACTTTTTTTAGAGCATGATGCTGATATCAACACCGAGAACATGCGACGAATGACCGCACTAAACCTCGTTGATCTGACCAAAAAGAAGAATAAGGAGATGCTCAAGCTCTTATTGAGGCAGGACATCGACCTCGATACCCCTAGTGTCGGCATGCTATTCAACAACCTCATCCGTCAGAATGATCTGGAATTGCTAAAATTACTCCTCGCCAAGGGTATTCAGCCTACGGACAAGAACGGAATTAAGAAGATTAACCCTGATCTTGTCCGCGACGAGAAGACATTTGAGCTGTTGGAAAATAGTGGTCTTATTGAAGACGACGCGTCGGCAGACACCATGGACGACACAAGCAGCAGTCGCAGCACGAGCAAGAACCGCCGCCGCAACAACAAAATTCCTGATTTCTTGCGTGATTTGAACAGTCT
>JAPPIL010000272.1 GCA_028877195.1 Pseudomonadota bacterium | reverse complement strand
CCCCCCCCGCCCCCCCCCCCCCCCCCCCCCCCCCCCCCCCCCCCCCCCCCCCCACAGCCCTCCGCATACTAGAAAGGAGAGATGTTAGTTATGCAACAAAGCCGGTGGGACAACTGCTAAACGCAGATGACCGTCTTTGCTCGACCTTGTAAACAAAAATGTCTTTATTTGAAATCATCATATTAGCCCTACTACAGGCAGCGACGGAGTTTTTGCCGATTTCCAGTTCGGCGCATCTGCTTCTCTATGCCGAATTATTCACTCAAGCACCGTTGCCACTGGTGTTCAATGTTGCTCTGCACGGCGGCTCAACGCTCGCACTGCTCGTTTATTTTCGCAAAGACTGGTTAGCACTGCTCAAACAAGAACGACAGCAACCGATGCGTAGCAACCTCTTGCCTTTAGCGGTCGCTACCCTGCCTGTCGCAATCATCGGTCTATTCGCACAACACCACATCGCTACCCATCTCCACAGCCCCGCGATGACCGTCGTGCCGCTCGCAATCATCGGCGTATTGCTCTGGCAAGTCGATCAACACTGCCCAAGCAAACACAGCATGCCAAGCTTAACCTATCGGCATGCCTTATATATCGGCGTAGCACAGGTGCTCGCTCTAATCCCAGGGGTTTCACGCAGCGGCATCACAATGCTCGCCGCGCGCAGCTTGGGTTATGACCGCAATGCCAGCGTTAAAATAGCGTTCATGCTTGCCACTCCCGTATTGCTGGGTGCGCTGCTGTTGAAAAGTGCTGCAATTCTTGAATTAATTGCCCAACCACAATATCTCATCGGAGTTGTCATTTGTGGGGTTGCGAGTTTCATCGTAATAAAATTTCTGCTTCGGTATATTGCACGTATCGGCTTTGCTATTTTTGCGGGCTATCGTCTCTTGTTAGCGCTAACGATAATCGTTTATCTGTTGTGGAAACCATGACTCATGCTCGCGATCGTGAACCAATCTTTGCGGTTGCTACTGGCAATAGCACTACTGCGGTCGCGATCATTCGCATCAGTGGTGAAAACATCTTGCCCCTATTGGCAAAAATCATCCCTAAACGCGACCAGTGGCAAGCAAGACATGCCTATTTGCTAAAACTAACCGACAATGACTCGCACCTTGACACTTGTTTAGCACTGTTCTTCCCTGCTCCACATTCCTACAGCGGCCAAGAGATGCTGGAGATCCACTGTCATGGCGGCAACTATATTCGGCACAGACTATGTGAGTTACTACAGGCATGTGGTATCCGAGCAGCAGAGGCGGGCGAACTGACGAAACGTGCTTTCCTCAATGGCAAGATTGATCTCATCCACGCCGAAGGCATTGCCCAACTTATCAACGCTGATACTGAAACGCAGTGGCGGGCAGCACAACAGCTTACCTCTGGTTCTTTGCCGCAACAGCTTAATACTTTGCGCAATGAACTTATCAAAGCATTGAGCTTGCTGAATGCCGCGATTGATTTTCCTGATGAACGTGAAACGCAAGTGCTCCAAACGAAGGCGGTGGAAACGGCAATCATCACTGCCTCCGACCAAATTAAATGTATGCTCACCAGCTATCAACAAGGTCGTATCGCAGCACATGGTTTGCGTATCGCACTTGTCGGACGACCAAACGCAGGCAAATCATCATTGCTCAATCTTCTTCTCCAGCAACCACGGGCAATCGTGTCAACGATAGCGGGCACAACTCGTGATTATCTTGAGGAAAATTTTTTGTTGGACGGTCGCCTGTTTAAACTCGTCGACACCGCAGGATTACATGATACTGATGACCATATTGAACAGCATGGCATCAAAAATACTAACGCAGTTATTACCAATTGCGACCTTGTATGCTTGCTAAAGGCAGTTGATGACCCGTCTCCCGCTCTTGAGCTTGAGGCAACGCAGGTGTTGCGACTCACCAACAAAATCGACCTTGCCACCTCGACCCAGCGCCAGCGCGCACAACGTCAAGGGCTTATCATCTCATGTCAGACGGGCGAAGGGATTGAGCAGTTCCAGCGCCACTTGATCAAAATCTTTGACCACCACATCGCCCCCCTCAAGAGCCAAAATTCTACCATTAGTTGTGAACGCCATTATCTTGCGCTACAGAGAAGCATTTCCGCTCTACAGCTTGCTTTACAAGAATTACGACAGCATAACCGAGCGGAGTGCATAGCCTTTGAACTACAGGTTGCCGTGCGAGAATTAGCTGATATAGTCGGCAATGTTAGCAATGACGAGGTTCTAGCAGAAATATTTGGTAAGTTTTGTCTTGGCAAATAAGTTTGTATGCGTTTGTATGCGGAGAGACGTTAGTCGCTCTACTAGCGACAGACTCTGCGCTCATTCGGAAAGACCAAGTGAAC
>JAPPIL010000114.1 GCA_028877195.1 Pseudomonadota bacterium | reverse complement strand
CTTCAGCCCAATCATGGATGCTCTTACTGGAATAGTGAAGGATAAAGTTTTAACCATCAAGACACCAGGTAAGCCATTCATCGACCAGATCGCTATCGGGCATAAGGCAAGCGATGTCTCAAACCCAGTGGTGAAGATTACAGGCATTAACAATAACAAGCCCCTACCAGCAACTCTATTTAGAGTTAGCGACTACAAGGTAACTTTAAATACCGACTCACAAGCTGATCTACAAATGCTATTTCCGACGGATACGTGGTTGTCGGTATCCTATGATATTCCTGATAAGAATCGCAGTTTTGCTATACCGCGACCGTCTGCGAATGCAGCAGATAAGGAATTGGTTGCTGGTTCGGTGGCGGTGCAGGTTAATGGTCGCAGTGTCGGCTTTAAGGTCAATGGCAACTTCGTCAATCTCAATCGTCCGCCGCCTGTCAATGCTAAACTTGCTATCAGTGCTGACTATAAGGCGCTGGTCTATGATTTAGCGCAACAGACACATCGCATCGACGGTGGCAATACAGCCTGTGCTAAAGGCAGCGCTGCGATAGCATGTGTTCATAATCGCAACAGTCTTCGTTTTAATCAGCCTGATCAGTTCGCGGTCGAGGATAAAATTACCGCGACGCAGATGGTCGATGTCCTTGCTGATAATGGTGAGAAGTTGCTGACACTACAGGCAAGATATATTAAAGAATCGGTGCAATTAGAGGTCGGTGGCAAGACTTGTTCGCACGACCAGTTGCTGTTTGATGGCAAGGTTATCAATCTTACACGCTCGACAGCATGTCCGCATTTGAAAAATTTAACCGATCAGCGCATCGTGGTGAATTATTCGCAATATGACAACACTTCTAGCTTCAACCTTGATGTGCCTGATAGTATGGCAGATGATGATAACTGGAAGGTCAAGGTAATGATCAATGGCAAGGAGCTTAAGCCTGGGGAAGATTATGCGATTGACCGTGCCAAGAGAGTTATTCATTTTTTGGCGTTGGAATCAATAGATTACGACAGCGAGGCAAGTGTGTCGTATGATATTGTTGAATAGATTTATTTGCGGAGGGTGTGCGGCTTTGCCTAGATGCTAGCAGCACGCATTCGGAAAGAGCGGTATAGACAGTTTACATACAACCTTAACCGCGATCGAGTGTCAGGGGGTGAGCGACCATTCGCAGCCACTGATATGGACAGCGGCAAAAGGTTCGACTCTCTACGATCAGAACCAGCGCCCATACGTTGACTTATGTGCGGGTTTTGGTTCACTGCCCTTCGGTCATAATTGTCTCGTTTTACAGCAGTATTTACATGACCAGCTTGGCAACGGCATGTCTGACCTCTATGCCTCACAAGCCAAAGTTCAGTTATTGCAGACTTTGCGTTCTTGTTTGCCCGATCAGCTAGAGCGTATCGCTTTGGCCGTTACTGGCAGTCAAGCGGTGGAGTTTGCTTTGCGCACGGCTTTGCTTGCGACTGGTAAGCAAGGGATTATCAGCCTTAAAAACTGCTATCATGGTCTTGATCTCGGTGTGTTGCCGCTGCTTTCGTGGCAATCTTATCGCCAACCGTTTGCCAATTGGTCAGCGATGCCTGTTACGCATTTAAAAATCAATTGCGACCTCGACGAGTTGGAACGAGCAGTCTTCGCACAACAACAGACAGGCACTGCTGCAATCATCGTTGAGCCTATTCAAGGTCGTGGTGGCGGTGGTGTTTGCCAAGACTATTGGTTATCTGCTGTGCAAGACTACTGTCAACGTCGGGGTATCTTGTTAATTTATGACGAAGTGTTTTGTGGTTTGGGGCGTTGTGGATATATGACCAAAGCTGCGACTGTGCCTGCGGACATCGTTTGTTTGGGCAAGGCGCTCGGTGGTGGTATGCCTATATCGGCTATGGTGGGTAAAGAAAAGTGGTTGCGTTACTGGCAACAAGATGAGCATGTGCTATTGACGGGCACGTTCTATGGGCATGCCTTGTCTTGCGCGGTGGCGACGCATACTTTGACACGCATCAATCCCACGCAAAGTTTGGCGTTAGCTACGACGCTTCAAAATGAACTGGCGAGTATTGCTAGCCTTGATAGGGTTAAGGAAGTGCGTGGTGCGGGATTGTTGGTCTCTATCGTTCTTGATGTGCCGCAAGCGGGGTTGCGACTGGCAAGCAAACTACAAGAGCTTGGGATTATCGCAGTGCCTGCGGGTGAACATGCTGAAGTTTTGCAACTATCACCAGCCCTAAATATCGAGACTGAACTGCTGCGCAAAGCTTTACAGATTATTGCGGCGGTGTTGGATGAGTAGTTCCATTCGTCAGCTACAAAACGCTTGGGAGAATATCTTCGCTGCCGCAACCAGTGCGGGTAGTTTGCCTTTACGC
>JAPPIL010000202.1 GCA_028877195.1 Pseudomonadota bacterium | reverse complement strand
TAGAGCGACTAACGCCTCTCGTATAAAAAAATAGGCATTACTTATGCAACAAAGCTGGGGAAAGCCCTCCGCATACAAAAATCAGTCCCTAACCCAAAGGTTATCAAAATCATAATGTGAGCGGATTTCAGGCTGGAAGACATGAACAAGAAAATCACCGTAATCAAGGATTATCCAGCGTCCTTCAGTTTCCCCCTCAACCTGTAAAGGGCTTAAGCCCGTTGCTTGTTGTAATTGCTTGGTGATGGCGGTGCTGATCGCACGCGTATGGCGGCTATTGCTACCGCTACAGATGAATTGGTAGTCGCAAATGCTTGAGATAGAACGCAGGTCTTGGAGCACAAGCTCGGAGGCTTTACGATCTTCAGCGATGTTAGTTAGCAGGGTGATGAGTTGGTCTTGCTGCATGTTTACCTACGGTTTGTTATTTTAGCGAATTTGTGTTCCAAATAGTTTGATACCACTGCAGGGACGTTATCGGGACAATTTTTATTGCGAAGAGCTGCCCGCACTTCTGTGCTTGATACCGCCAGCTGCGCATGGTTGATGCTATAGATACTGAATTTAGCGTGGCAATAGCAACCCTGCTTGTCTACCAAAGTAAAGGCAAATTTCTTTGCCAATGCCGCAGTTATCGTTGCGATTGGTAGTGCGTCAGGTCGAGCGATAACTGCCAAATCGCAGCCTGCGAGCAACAATGCCTGTGCTCCTTCCCAAGCTGCAAAGTGCTGATACTGGTCTTGCCCACAAAGTAGAATGAATTTGACTTGCGGGTATCGTCGCGACAGGGATTGCACCAAATTGTAGGTGAGGTTTGGCAGTGGCAAGTCTTTTTCCAAGGTTGATACCAGCACCCGTGCATCAGCTGCAAAGTGGCGTTGAAGTAAGCAAGTGCGCTCCGCAAACGTTAGTAATGGTTTCTTGCATTGGTCGGTGTCGTCAACTAGTGGAATGTAAGTCGGATAGACATGCACTGCGGCATGCGGGAAAGTTGCTTTAGCTGCCTCAACACATAAGAGATGCCCATCATGCAGCGGATCAAATGTGCCGCCGTAGACAATTATTGTTTTAGTCATGTTGCCTTGCTTTGACACAACTGAAATAGCTTGCGAGTTAAGATACCGATGTCCGCACCGATGTCGATGACAGGCAATGAACGCCCCGCCAAAGTGATACGATTGTCGTTAATATCTGTTGTCGCAATAAGAGTATGCTTATGAACTAAAGACGGTTCATACGCACGGAGAGTATCATACAGCAGTTGTATATCCTGTTCACTTGTAACGACATAGACGATGACTTGGCAGTGCAGCAGATGCTTTAGATAATTGCTGAAGTTGTGGCTAGGTATTTCTACGATAGTTAGAGGAGGCTGGTAATGTTCGCTCATATCACAACTGCCGAGTTGCGGTGTTTGGGTAGTGAAGGGGTAGGGGGCAATCTTGGTGCTAGCGTTGCTAATCCGATTGAGTAGCGTTGACTTGCCACTGTTAGCGATACCGATAAGTGCGACATCAGCACGCAAGCGGAAATCTAGCAAAAGTTCAAGCTTCGTGCCTTCACTGCCTTTGGTAGAATTAGTAAGGCGTGCGATACTGCCGTTGCCGATACCTGCCTTGCCACCAGCGACAAGCAGATAACGCTGCGGTGCATCAATATGTAAAAGTAGATTGCCAGAATGACGCTCGCAAACTCTTGTGCCGATTGGGATTGGCACATCAAGAGGCGATGCACTTTCGCCTGTCTTGTTGCCTGTTTGCCCCGTGCCACCACGGTTAGCGTGCCAGCGCCTGTTCTTCAGATGCCCCAAGCCATGATATGCAGTCGTGCCAACGAGATAGACATCACCACCGCTGCCACCGCTGCCACCATCTGGGAGCTGACGAGTTCGAGTGCGCTTGAAACTTACAATCCCATCGCCGCCTGCACCAGAGATGACATCAATCGTTAACTCATCTATGAACTTGAATCCGCCCTGCACAGTTAGGCGACAGACACTCGCGTCCGACGTTTGCCATAACGGGAGAATGTTACGATACCGTCTGTGCGGGCATAAAGAGTGAAGTCTTTGCCGCAGCCAACGCCACTACCAGCGTGAAATGTGCAGCCAACTTGACGGACGATGATGTCGCCAACATTGACGTGGCTACCACCGTAAACTTTGACACCGCGACGTTGCCCCTGTGAGTCGCGACCGTTCTTACTTGCGCCGCCAGCCTTCTTGGTTGCCATCCTTGACCTCCATCAATCAGGCGAGATTGATAGCATAGGGGCGTGAAAAAATAAACCTTTAGTGAGTCAACGGCTTTGTTGCATGACTATACTTC
This sequence comes from Pseudomonadota bacterium, assembly GCA_028877195.1. GTDB lineage: Bacteria > Bdellovibrionota_B > Oligoflexia > Oligoflexales > JAPPIL01 > JAPPIL01. The sequence goes on along the minus strand of JAPPIL010000202.1, from coordinate 54 downwards.
ACAAGTAAGCTCATAACTCTGTTGGCAAATACGACTACACAGAAGGACTGTTTG
>JAPPIL010000016.1 GCA_028877195.1 Pseudomonadota bacterium | reverse complement strand
TGAAGTAAAGTGATGCAAGTTCTGGGGAGGGCTTCTATTATGGGCATCTTGGTGATAAGCGGTCGTTGGTTAAGGCACATGTGTTTGGCGGTAGGTTTGTTAACCCTGTCCACTGGTATCACTATGATGCCGTTGGAAGAAGTTATGGCTAGTCCACGCCCGACCTTGATGGATGTAAAGTCAATGACCAAGATAAAAAATTTAGCACTCGGCACGGCGGTAGCGCTACCACTGTTGGTTGCTTCTTTTATCGTTATCCCCAAGCATGTCCATAACTTGATGACCCCAATTCATGAGCAGACAGGGGACAGTTATCTGGATACGATAATACGCTTTGAGGATGAGATTATCGGTGCAGAGTTTTACTATCGCCATCATGGTCGTGTAGGCAGTGCGAGAGCTGTAGAGTGGAGTCTGCCTTACAATGACATCACGCTTGAGACATCGCTTGGCGACTTGTTAACCATGCCAGTTTCGGCGCTACAAGGCAAACGCCTTGACCTTCATCCGTATGAGGGTGCTGATGTGGTTTATTTCAATCGCAATAACGAACTCTTTCAGGGCATTGTTTTAGAAGTCTATGATAACCAGATGCTCAAGGTGCTCACGGAAGCAAAACTAAAAAACCTACACACGGTTAGTGATGACCACCATGACTTCCAGCGTTCATACAACTATATTAACTTTACGGACACACTTCAGCTACAAGCGGAGCTGTATTGAGCATCGTCATAGACCTGTCATGATGCTAGCCTTTATGCTATGGTAGGAATATTATGACTAGCAAGTGGCAAACGCTTACCGAATCCAAATGGGCAACCCGCCTGTTGATGCTCAACGCGGTATTTTCGGTGTTTATCCTCGTCGCACTGGCGATATTTGTTGATGATGTAGCTTCAGCGCTTGCGGTTTATTTTGAGCTTGGTGCGGCGGAGAAGTGGCAGATAATCAGCAAATTTAGCACCCCGATACTTATGACCATCGTGTCGCTATTGTTGTTCAATGCTGTTGCCGTCTTGATTAGCGTGTATTACAGCTTCAGGTCTTACAACTACGTTGACAGTCTCATCAAAAACATCAATCTTGCCCTTATCGGGGAACAACCTATCCACCCAGTCAAGGCTTTCTCGGCGCAGACAACGGCGTTAGCGAGCAAGTTTACCCAGCTGCAAAACCACCAGCTAGCACCTGCTAGGGCATCGGTAGCGCCAGAGCTTCCGAAGTCTGATGTTCACGACGCTTCGTAATTTTTTCTAATCATATTTCAAAACAGTTCCGACTCTGTGCTAGTGGCTGTGCGCATGGTGCGTTAAATTGCCAAACGATGAGGAGATGTTATGAAGTTTATGCCGATAGTTTTTATCTTGTTGTTTTCCGCCTGCACGACGACCTCCGAGTCGCATGGTAATCTTACGTATGGCATGATTAAGAGCAAGGTTAAGAAAGGGGTAACTACTCAAACGGAGCTGATGAAAATTTTTGGTTCGCCTAACATAGTTAGTAAAAACAAATCGGGTCTAGAGGTTTGGACTTACTCGCGCCAATCTTCCCAATCAAAAGGCGGCGGGTCATTCACAACTCTAGGTATCGTGGGTGGTAGTTCAGCTTATTCTAGCAACAGTGCGGCATCTTTTGATTTTATCGTTACTTTTGACAAAAACGATATTGTCGTTGATTACAGCGTTGTCAGTTCTAACTTTTAATTGGGAGAGACGAAGATGAAGATGCTACTTGGAACGCTTGCCATCCTACACCTGTATGCTTGTGCTCATACACCAAAGTGGACTCCTCAACAGCGGCGGGCGCTCCAGATGCGCACGTTTGAAGCTTCGTATCGCAATGTTTTCTCGGCAATTAAAACTGTGCTTCAAGATGATGGTTATCAGATTAAGAGCCAAGACTTTAGTGGCGGTCTGATTGCGGCGACGAAAAATATAGACAACTCGGTTAAGTTATTCGGAATTATCCCTGCGTTGCTGACCGATGAAGACGGTAAAGCAACGCGCACAACTTATGAAATATCTTTCAGTCTTGAAAAAATAAATAAGAACAATATTGAGACACGGTTAACGCTTGCAACCTATGACAGCAATAACAATGCTTCGGAAGTCATCAAACCAGAGATATACCAGTCTATTTATCGCAACATTCAGGTTGAAATCAAACGTCGCCAAGCAAAGGGCAGGTAGGAGAAGAGCTGGCATCCATATCTTCTATTGTTTTTCTTTCTAAAAGTTTTTGATCAAACTTTTTTCAAAAAGTTTGGAAGGTTTTGATATGGGTGATTGGTTTGGTATCATCTTTCCTTGTTTGTATGCGAGGAGCGTTAGACGTGCGCAGCACGTCTAACGTTCGTGAGCGAATAAAATTTTGTTTCCGACTCAAACCAGCATATGTCTTGAGACGA
>JAPPIL010000053.1 GCA_028877195.1 Pseudomonadota bacterium | reverse complement strand
GCGATCCGATAAAGACGGTTGTATCAGGCAATGCGGTGGCTGCTCTAGCAATTGACTTTTATGCCTTCTCTCGTATCAACAAAATCGGTGCGAATAAATTGGGCTTTGCCATTCCTAAAAAACAAACTGTGATTAGCAGCGATCCGATTGCTATTTTACGCGGCGCTCCGAACCGCAAGGCAGCGGCAAGATTTATTGAATTTATTTTGCGCACCGATATTCAACAGCGGTTATTTTTGCCGAAAGGAGCGGACAACGGCCCCGTTTTCTCGTATCTCGGTAGAATTGCGGTCAACCCCGAAAGCTACAAGAACTTAAAATCAGATGCTTATTTGAATCCACATAAATTTAAAAGCAGTGATTTGATAACCCTTGACCAAGAGGTTGCGTCGCGGGCGGTTGTTGTGCGCAAGGATTTAGTAGGGGCAATCCATGTCGATACCCATCGTGAACTGCGTAAGGCTTGGCAAGTAGCAGTGGCAAAGGGTGATGCAAAACTACTCAAGGAACTGGCAACACCTCCGCTTAACGAGCAGGAGTTTGTTCAACTAACAACCAAGTGGGGCGATGGTGTGTTTCGCAACAGAAAGATCAATGCTTGGGTTGATACCGCCAGAAAAAAATACCAACGGGTTATCGCTACCGCGACGCAAAAAAACTAAAATCTATATGAAACGTAGAGAGGTTCTATCGATGTTTAGATGTGTGCTTGGTTTGGTTGTGTTGATTGCAGTCTTTGCCACTACTTATCCTGCTGATGCGAAAAACAAGTCTTTGAAGCTACCGATGCCGAAGGAGGACGGTCGTTCTTCGGCGGCGATGGTTATGTTGAAGCGAATTTCCCAAGAGTTGGCAACGATCGCAGAGATGAGCCGCAAAGCGATAGTGTTCGTATCAACTTCCAAGACGATAAGTATGCCGTATGGGGTAGCCGATCCGTTTGAATTTTTCTTCGGCACGCGTCGTTCCGTGCCTGAATACAAGCGTAAGCATGAGGGATTGGGGTCGGGTTTTTTCATCGATTTGAAGCAGGGCTATATCTTGACTAACAATCACGTGGTTGCGGAAGCGGATGAGATTACCCTGAAGCTCGCTAATGGTGAGCAATACGATGGACGTGTCGCAGGTCGCGATGCGAGCACTGACATCGCAGTCTTGGAGGTGGTTGATAAAAAATTCTCACGCAAAGGGTTGCGCGAACTGTTGCTGGCGGACTCCAGCAAGGTAGTGGTTGGAGAGTTAGCTTTTGCGCTTGGTGCACCGTTTGGTTTGGAATCAAGTCTATCACTAGGCATCGTGTCGGCGGTTGGACGCAGGGACTTGCGGATTACTGATGTTAGCAACTTTATTCAAACTGATGCAGCGATCAACCCAGGCAATAGTGGTGGCCCATTATTGAACTCCTCTGGGCATGTAATCGGTTTGAACACTGCGATTTATACGAGATCAGGTGGCTATAACGGCATTGGTTTTGCTGTGCCGTCGAATTTAGCGCGGCGCGTGGCGGAGCAGTTGGTCAGTGATGGGCATGTGCAGCGCGGTTATCTCGGTGTGCGGCTTCAGACTTTGGATGATAACTTGCGCAATAGCTTGCGTTTGCCGCGCAAAGTCGGTGGTGTGCTGGTATCGCAGGTCGTGGCTAATAGCCCTGCGGCGAAAGCTGGTTTTGAGCCAGGCGATGTCATCGTGGCCGTAAACAACAGACGTTTGAAAGACAGCTCGGATTTGCGCAGCACGATTGGGCTATTGAAACCTGGCACAAAAGCAAAAGTATCTATCTATCGTGATGGGCGGTCAAAAAATCTGTTCGTTACCATCGGTGGCTATAATGAACAGCTGGCGGATAGTGGCAAGCGTGGCGGTGCCGCTAAAAAACAAGCGCACCCGCAACTTGGCATGAGTCTTAAACCTGTTAACGACAATTTACGGCGGTTGTATGGTTTTGAAAGCACTAAAGGTTTGGTCGTTACCGATATCGTTCCCAACTCACCCGCCGCCCGCGCAGGTTTGCGGGAAGGAGATGTGTTGGTCAGTGTTGACGGCAAGACCATCAGTTCACAAAACTCTTTTCAAAACCTGATAAAAAAATACAAAAAAAGCTCCAAACTGCCGCTCATCAGGGTAGAGCGGCAGAGATACTTCTTCTATATCTCACTGCGCATGTAGCTGGGTAAGACGGTTGGCGAGACGAGAGGCACAAACCCCTCGTATCTTATTGAACTTTTATCTGCATTTGCTTATCAGAACCACCGCGCTGATAATCAACAGCAAGGTTCTTCGCTTTCTTCAATGAAGTCAGCACTCGTATCGCTTGACCTGCGTCCACTAGCTTGTTGCCATTGATACCAGTAACAGTATCACCATTGCGAAAACCAAGCTTCTCAAAGATACTATCAGGCGCAATCACCCACAGAT
>JAPPIL010000233.1 GCA_028877195.1 Pseudomonadota bacterium | reverse complement strand
GCAACACTCAAAGTGCACAGCGGCAGTCGCACTGTCTTTAGCAGTGGCGACAAAGATACTAAATACATCACATTGGAAAACATCAGCACTGACACCGTAAACTGGTCGCTAAACATCATTGGGAGAAAACAAAGCGGTTATTTTCAAGTTCGCCTCGATGACACGTCAAAATGGACGACCATTGAAAATTCATCTAGCTCATTGAAACAATTACTAACGGGAACTCTTGAAGCAGGAAAAAACCAAAAGATACATGTCCAACTACACCGATCTTACAAAACCGACTATCATAACTTTGAAAATTACATCGGTGTTTTCTTCCGAGATGAAGACAATCCTAACAAGCATATTTCGCAGTTGCTGCACGTCCGTGCCCCAGAATTAGAATTTAAGCGCAACATAACAACGACGAGAAACGGCTCTAAAGTAATCAACTTAACTTCACGCACCAAGCATATGAAAATCCCGATTGAGAACAGCGCTTACCCTTGCTACAACTACGAAAGCGGCATCCTGCTGCAAAAAGTCAAGTGCGGTGAGCTTGACTGGATGATCTTGCCTGCACCAGGCAAAAACTATGAGAAGTGGTTCTACACTGTGCGCAGAGTTGATCCCACCTTGCCGCGCCGCGGTTTGCTAGAACACAACGTCCTACAAGTCGGCATCGACAGCAAACATGTGCCGAAGACGAGGATGACGACTCGAATCCGCGTTGTATCTAACGAACTCGACGACAGCAAGGGCGGCGACATCTATACCTACAATCACCCACCGATCAAAATCAAACAAGAGAACGATGACGGCACTTTCTACGAAAGAACCAAGATTGTGCCATGGCGAACAGGTAAGGTGCACGACATAACGATTATCTTTACACCTTAAACAGGCCTTGTTGTATAACTTGTTGCTCAACCAGTTACGCAACTACGCAACAAAGTCGGAGCGGCTATCCTTCAACCACCTGAACTTATTTTATCTTGGAGGGTCATCAATCCTGCCAGCACCGCTTCTGGGGTCGGCGGGCAACCAGCGATATAGACATCGACTGGGATAATCTTATCAACGCCTTGCAGCACATGGTAAGCGCGGTAGAAACCGCCGCTTGATGCGCATGCTCCCATCGCCATCACCCATTTAGGTTCAGCCATTTGGTCGTAGACACGTTTGATAACGGGCGACATTTTCTCGGTGATTGTGCCTGCAACGATCAATAGGTCTGCTTGGCGCGGCGAAAAACGCACGGCTTCAGCACCGAAGCGGGCAATGTCATACTTTGCTCCGACTACCGACATGTATTCAATGCCACAGCAGGCTGTGCCAAAGGGGTAAGGCCAGAGCGAGTTCTTGCGCCCCCAAGCGATTAACTCCCGCAACTTGCTGGTAAAGTATAGCTCGCCGCTGTGTTTCAATTTGAAGCTCTCCTAGACATCTTTGGTTGGCCGTAAACCACCGCCCCGATTATCTTATCGGTAATGTAATCTTACAAGCGAATTTTATTGCTATCAACGCCAAAGCTCCCTATCATCTGCCAGCCATGCTTTAGCGCATAAATCAGACACATACACACATATTATATGGAGGCATTATGACTATTCATGACCGTATCGCCAAGATTATTAGCGACCATCCCGTCGTCTTGTTTATGAAGGGCACGGCTGATGAACCGCAATGTGGATTTTCGGCGCAAGTTGTCAATGTGCTGAATAGTCATGGCACAAACTTTCAGCATGTCAACGTCTTAGCCGAAGACGAGCTGCGAGAGGGTATTAAGGCTTACACCAATTGGCCGACTATTCCGCAACTCTATGTGAACGGTGAATTCATCGGCGGTTGCGATATAGTCATGCAGTTGGAACGCAGCGGCGAGTTGAAGGTGGTGCTGGAACAGTCTTGAAGCCCTCCATATATCAGGCACTCGGCAAAGAAAAAATCACCCAAATTATCACGGAGTTTTACCAGCTTGCGTTTCAAGACCCGATTATCGGGCACTTTTTCTTTCGCAAAGACCATGATGAATTGCTACGCGGGCAACTGGCATTTACCCTAGCGATGCTAGGCGGTGAGGAAGCCTATCGTGGTCGGGATGTCGCAGCAATCCATAGCCACTTGGCCATCCGTCCACCGCACTTCAATCGTCGCCAGCAGTTGCTGAAAGACATATTAGTAAAACATGCAGTTGATGCAGCGATTAGTAGCCGCTGGTTGCGGATGGAAGAACGCCTCCGCCAAGCCATCATCGGCTTTGTTGCATAACTAACATCTCTCCTTTTTATCATGCGGAGAGACGTTCCCTCTCTCCGCACCTCTCTCCCTATCGTCTTAAGACATATGCTGGTTTGAGTCGGAAACAAAATTTTATTCGCTCACGAGCGCTCGTCTCATAAATATTTTTTTCCGACTCTGATGATACAGACATATGTCTCACGACTATA
>JAPPIL010000098.1 GCA_028877195.1 Pseudomonadota bacterium | reverse complement strand
CCTCAATCGCCTTGTCGCACACAAATTGATCACGCCCCTTCCACGCATGGCAAATAATGACCGCAGGTTTGGGTGTATCACTTTGATAGGCAATAAATCCCTCCAACACCGTGTCGCCATGACGATACTCTAACTTCGCAGTGTGCATGATAGCTCCTTAACAAGTGCCGTGGACAGTATCGATATAGTGTTGACCTTGCAATAGGTAAGTCTCGCTCGGACAAAAACCATAACCAAACACGAATGCTAGAACCACGATAACACTTGATGGTCTTGGGTTATGACGAGCAGCCACTTCCTATCTTTTTGCTGGCGGAGCCAGAATCTCTACAGGGTTTAGAGCTTGTGTGTAGAACGGGTGGAACAACATTAAGTCCGCAGCAGTCTATAGACACATCTAGCTTCACGTAGTAGCAACTATTGTTATCGTAGTTAGGAATAGCTCCCACGTCGCCCGTCAAAAAACCATCTGCGTCGATAGATAAGTTAGCAGCACCTGTGTCCAGTTTTGTAAGCTCATCATGAGCGGTAAAATCATCGTATGCTACGTAGGATAAAACCTTGTCGATTTTGCCTTTGATGCTCTTATCTTGCGAGATACATTCACTAATGCCATAAGTATCATCGGCTCTTATACCAACAGCGCCATCGGTCTTGCTCGTTATCAGTTGTTCATTCACATCACATGGATAATGTGTCCACTTTTTCGGGGGGCAACACCAGTTTGCCCACAACAATACCTATTTCTAAAAACATAAGTTCTATAGTTCATAGTAACCCTTAAACGACTGTTGTCAACATAATCGCAACTACAGTCTGAGCACTTGCGTCTTGAGCTAAAACTTAAATATAATGCGACCTGCATTTACTAGCCCAACGACGGGCGCTTAAGTATTTAGTTAACAGGTATGACCACCAATAACAGGCAAGAGATGACACAAGATACAACCGATAGCCGCACCAAACAACAAGCAGCGCAGCAACCGCCAAAGTCGCAAGCCAAGACAACGAAGCAACCAGCTAAACAAGCCACTGGCAAAGCAGCCGATGCTAAAGCTGTCGAGCAACCAACGCAAGAGCAAGGAGACGAGCTAACCAAGTTGCGCAAGGAGTTGGCGGCAGCAGAGGACAAGCATTTGCGTTTACTAGCCGAAGTAGAAAATTTTAAACGCCGCATGTCGCGCGACAAGGACAGTCTTGCTCATGAGGTCTTGGCTCGGATTATCAAAGACTTGTTGTGTGTGCTGGATAGTTTTGACAAGGGCAAGGCAAGCACCAACTCTGATGATGCCTACCTACAGGGCATGAAGTTAGTGGAAGAACAGTTTCGCACTGTTCTAGCTAACGCTGGGCTACAACCTATCAAAGCAGTGGGTGAACCGTTTGACCCGAACAAGCATCAAGCCATTCAACGCGTGGCAGTGAGTTCAGCAGCAGATAATGACCGCATTCAAACCGAGCTGGCGAAAGGCTACACCCTTAACGGTCGTCTCTTGCGCCCATCGATGGTGAGCGTCGGAGTGTACGAATCCACATAAGTTATCGTTAAACCGACAACTTATGTGGATTCGCCAACTTGTTTATTTGCGGGGAGGATGCACACTTCTCGTAAACAAAAAAAAATTCATCCTGCCCCCATCATCGTCGGTGGTGAAAGCTTGAACTGTGCAAAACTCAACACCAGATCAATAATCAAGATGACCACCAACGACAGCACTACCGCCTGCGAAGTTGATTTGCCAACGCCTTTAGCACCGCCTTCAGTATAAAAACCACGATAACAACTAATAACAGAAAATATCATGCCAAACACTACCGACTTCTCTAAACCGCTTCGCACGTCTGACAAACCGATCAAACGCGGAATGCTATCAAAAAACAAACCAACATCAACATCAAATATAATCACCCCAACCACAAAACAAGCGAAGATGCCGCTAATCAAAAATATCCCAGTCAACAGCGGCATTATCAGCGTTGACGCAAGGATACGCGGCGAAACAAGGTAGGCAATCGGATTGATTGCCATAACTTTCAACGCATCAATCTGTTCATTGACCCGCATTGTGCCAATCTCGGATGCCATCGCTGACCCCGCCCTAGCCGCAACTAGGAACGAACAAAAAACAGGCGCTAACTCACGCGACATACCAAAAGCCGTCGTTGCACCAATCATATTCTCGCTGTTGAATAACAGTAGAAACTCGCCCATCTGCATGCCAAATACCGCTCCCAATGTCGCACCCGCCAGCAGGATAATACCAACACTACGGTTACCGACAAACTCCATCTGTTTCATCAACAAATGAAACGCAACAGGCGGAGCGACCATGCCTTTGAAACTATCAGCGATGAAGCGCAAAATTCGCATTCAGACCTCGTTGCATAACTAACATCTCTCCTTTTTTCTTGCGGAGGGCTTTCCCCCCTCCGCA
>JAPPIL010000024.1 GCA_028877195.1 Pseudomonadota bacterium | reverse complement strand
TCTATTGAATATTGGGGATTGAGCACAGATTCTGCATATAGATTTCCCTGCTCCATTACCGTAAAAATAAACGTGCCCAAAGGCACGTTTATTTTTACGGGCTAACAGGTCGCCGATAGGCGTATGACGATATGCAATTTGCGACCACACCCCCGTTAGGGGATGTGGACATGTTGTTGAAGATGAATTTTAGACTCACCTTTGCTGTTCCTAGAGGCTTGACGATAATCTTTTCCATATTAAAACATGGTCAGCGGTATCTGATATTTTGTCATAGTCTCCTACCTCCAAAAGCGAGTTGAAATTCTACCTAGCACCATCCTTGGAACTCCTGACTGATCACCTCCAGTTCTGGAGTATCTCCTTACACTAAAAACGCGCAGAAGTCGGGAGTGTCTGCACGGTGGTCGATCAGATGAGAGATTTCATTGTTTGTGTTTAGCACCCCTTGATGGGCATAAATATATCCCGCTACTTGGTTAATAAGCGCAAGATTTTTCTCAACATAGGTTTGTGTGCGCCTAAATTGTTAGTAAACCTTTTAATAGCCGAGGCTCTTTGCTGGATAATTGCGATAACCTGTGGCTTAACAAGAATCTCTGGGTTGGTCTCAACTGCATATGCAAGCAATGGTATCATAGTCTTGTCACTAACATTATCGAGGTTAGCACTGTGTATTAAAGTTTCTAACATCTGGTTTCTGTCTATGTCTAACACTTCGATAACGTTCTCTTGTTCAAAAACTTGCGGTAGCTGGTTAAATTTATCCGCGACAGTTTTTATTTCCTGCTTAATTTTATATATCTCCTTTCTATCAAACTCTCCCTGTTCCTTTAGCCACTCCCTAAACTTTTTAAGTTCCTGTTTGCGGTGGTAGTTGTGTGATTTAATACTTCTCTTCTGTATTTTTTTGATAATACGTTCAATGACGGCTAACTTGCCTAACTTGCCAGAAGACAGATCAAAATTTTTTATCGGTGAGTGGTAGAATTCGGATGAGGCCACATGCCCACACTTCTGATAAATATCAGCAAGTAGCGTTCGTGCTCGCCCGTTATCGGTATCTAAAAAGAAGGCCTTCCGCAGTTTTTTGAAACCTTCAGCATTAACAGTTGAGCCATCGGTAGCATCGAGTAGTAACTCGGCTGCATCAGTTAGCTGGCGAGACTCGCGGCTAAAGTCATACATAGCATCATCCAGCAGTTGTTTGTTTTTTAGCAGTTTTCTGTTGTTGGCAAAGTTGGCTTCGTGCAATCGCTGTGCTACACGTAGCATCTTGTAGTGATTTACCACACCTGCACCGTTGCCTGTGCTGACATTTTCGATAATGGTGCGTGTGGATGTTTTTTTCAACATATACACTACTTCATCTCTAGTCAGGGAGGGCAAGATACTCTTTACATCTGCCAATACCCCTGTAACCATTGGGGCTGCACCGCTAGTTCCACCGTAATTAATAATCTTACCTTTAGCATTGATCCCTTTTAACTTATAGTCGCTAGGGGCAAGAACGACTACATGCTTGCTTATTTGAGAGAAGCTGCTGGGAAAACCGCTAGGATCAGCGCTACCAACTAAAATTACTTTATCGCTGATCTTGCTTTCAAAATCATTAATAGGTTTAGGAAACGAGTTTCCTGCCGCGTTGACCCAGATAGTTTTTTTCATTACCTGATTGATATTACTTAATGTCTTCGGATGATTATAATTGTGGTATCCTACCGAAGCATTGATAACGTCAGGAATTTTTTTGCTTTTAGCAAGCTCTCGCCACATACGAACAGGGTTTCTGGAGTAAATAAGATCTACTTCCCCGAGGGAGCTTACTCCACCAGGTTCTTGGCCAATAAGTATACTAAGAGTTTTTGTGCCGTGCTTATGCATAGTAGCTTTAAAAGATAGTGAAAAAGGTATGGATTTATGCTGTTGGTTGAGTGCTGGGGAAAATCTTGGATGACCGTTTTTACGCTCATCGAAACCTGCATCCAATATACCTAGCTGCGTAGGATAGAACTTAAAGCCATCGCGCTGCATTTCTTTAATGAGTTCTCTTGCCTCTGGTGTACCTATAGCTTCTTGTGCCCAGAACATATTGAGTGTTGATCTCTCCAAGGTCGGAAGTAAGTATCTGACAGTGCCATATTCTTGCTCATACAGGCTAGGCAGTTTAGCCCGTTCCGCACTAAGGCTATGTGGGATAAGCACACAGCCAGCTATAATCAAGAACACACCTATTACAAACTTCATAACCTTCCTTCTCCTAGACTGGGCACAACTTTTGTAGTATCCCCAGGGTGCAGGCGGTGGCCCGTCCACATACGGAAAGGGGATAACATTGCTGACGTTGGGGGTAAGGTCAGTGGCTACACAACGATGTCAGCGTATGCTCCACATATTCTTATGTCAAGGGTGGGAGTGGGGGAGTTGTGTGAGGGTGTTAGGGCGTGTCGCCATTTCGCTTAACAAATGTTTGCATGGAGTAATGAGTTTTA
>JAPPIL010000242.1 GCA_028877195.1 Pseudomonadota bacterium | reverse complement strand
GCACCGCCCCGCGCATAAATTTGCGCTTCAAAGTATTTAGCACCTGTTCGGTTTCTAACGTCCGACCGATTACGGGATTGCTACTCTGCTTGCGTGCAACCTCATTCAAGTTAAGCAAATAGTCTAATTCATCATTATGTTCATCATGTTCATCATCTTGCTGTTCCTGCTGTTTTGGCTTTCCTTCCTGTTTAGGGTGATCGTCGCGAGGTTTAGTATTTGCTGCAGCCATCGCACGAACTTGTGCATACCCTTGCCTGCTGTGTGCAGCGCCGTATATTTGCAATGCATTGATAAGATTGGAGCTTTTACCACTGAGCACCGCTTGATCCAGCGGCGTGCCACCGTTTACGTCTTGAGCATTAAGATTTGCGCCGTTAAGAGCAAGAGCTTTGAGCGTATCAACATTAGACACAGTATGCGCAGGTCTTAACTTGTGCTTGCTACTACTGATATTCACATCGCCGCCAGCAGCGAGGATAAGTTCGACCGCTGCGGGGCTTTTGGCATAATGCAGTGGACTCATGCCGCTTCTACCGCCTTTGCTGTCAGGATTAGCACCACTCGCAAGCAAGAGTTCTATTACCGCAAGGTCGTTGTAGCTCATTGCAATATGTAGAGGGGTCATGCCTGAATTAGTAACAGCATTGACATCCAAACCTTTATCTAGCAACAGGGAAACGATCTCTAAACCACGTGCAATGTGTAGAGGTGTATGTCCGTGTTTATTTTGGATCTCAACATTAACCCCCCTAGTGAGCAAAAATTTAGCAACGTTATGACTGTTATATTTAAGCGCATGCAGCAAAGGATAAGAAGTATTGTCGTATGCCTGATCAAAGTCATAATGGTCTGCTAAAACACGCACCACCTCTAGATTGTCGCTGTAAATTGCGAGAAACAGCGGAGTCTCATGCCAATTAGCATAATCAGTATGCAACTGATCAACGAGATAGGCTGCCGCTTCTGCATTGTCTTGTCCATGCCACAGCGCGATGCGATGCAGTATATTCATGCCTTGCTTATCGACCGCCTGTAGGTCTGCGCCTGCGGCAACAAGCTGTTTCAATTGCGGCAGAAAGTCTTTATTGCTGGGCATCAGACGCAACATCGCTCGTGTCGCTTCGCGCGGTGTTTTAGCCAACGCAGCAATGGTATTGAAGCACAACAAAGACAACAACAACAGACGATACATTGACACCCCCACCCTATCCTCCGCATCCTCCATAGAGTCTGTCGCTGATGCGGAAGAGCTAAATCTAACGATGTTAACTAAAGCTAAATACCAGCACCACCTAGCACATGCTTGCAGAGGTTCGCAAGAGAAATACTTGCGATGCACCCAATGATTAGGGCATGGGCTGTGCTCACACTTCCCTTGCGACATCGTTTGCCTTTGCGTAAAATAACGTGGGTGTCGGTTACTTGGGAGACAAGGATGCGTATATCAGTATTGCTGTTGTTGGCTTTGTTGACCACGCAGATGGCTAGTGCCACGAATGATCTGGTGGCTATCGCTCCAAATCAGGCATCTACAGCTACTGCAACAAAAACACAAACAACTGGCACAATCAACACAACACAAGCAAATCAAACAACCAAGCGCTTGCGGGTTGGAGTTATCTATCCCTTAACTGGTAGTTTAGCCAAGTATGGCAAGGAGGCATTAGCTGGGGTGGAGCTAGCTCTAGAGCATATCATGCGGGATGCGCAAGGCCACAATATTGCTATTGAGTTGTTGGTGCGGGATAATGCGTCCAGTGCCAAGTTAGCGGCTAGTATTGCGATGGAGTTAATCACCAAGCATCATGTTCAAGCGTTGATCGGTGCAGTTTCCAGCGCTGCAACACTTGAAGTAGCAAAGGTTGCCCAAGAAAAACAAAAAATTCACATAATTCCAATCTCTTCGGCGGCGGCGATAACCAAGATGGGATCGCATGTGTTCCGCAGTTGTGTAACGGATGATTATTTGGGCAAGGTGTTGGCAAAGTTCGCAGTCAGCAATCTACAAAAGCGGCGTGCGACTATCTTGTTGGAGGAGGGTTTTAGCTACCAAGAAGTGGTGGTGGCGAGTTTCCGCCGTTACTTTCAGGAGCATGGTGGCACGGTAATTGAGCAGTTATCTTTCAACCATACAAACAAAACTAAAATCCTACGCTTGCTCGCCGCCAAGTCGCCAGAAGTAGTGTTATTGCCATCTACATATCGGGTCGCAAGGGATGTCATCTCCCAAGCGCAGCGGTTGAAGGTGCAAGCTAGCTTTTTGGGGATAGGTGATTGGCAAATCAAGCAGCGCGGTGCTTCGATAGTCTCTGATAGTATGCACTACTATGCCTCGCACTTTTCGGCTGGCGACACGAGTGCTTCAGTTATCAAGTTTTTGACAGACTTTAAGTTAGCTACTGGGCGCGAGCCGAGCGAATTTGCTGCGATGTCCTACGATGCGCTCCTCATGTTGAACAATGCTGTGCAGCGTGCTGGTTCGGTGCGGTCGTTCCCATTGTTGGCGAACTTATCACGTTTGCGTAACTCTGCGGGTCTTTTAGGCAAGACTTCAGTTGATCGCGATCGCAACGCCATTAAGCCAGCCTATGTCTTTGGTCTCGATGGCACTAGCCACTATGTCGATCCAATCTGGCGTTAGCTTGCGAAGATGTGTTTTTATTTCCTAAATTTTCTTTCTAAAAGTTTTTTGCTCAAACCTTTAGAAAAAAGTTTGACCGCATAGTAAAACAAACGTGAGGGGGAGTTATGGAAATAATCTACATCATGACAGTGGTGTTTTTGATCTCATCATTGCTGTATTGGTTGCTAAGCCTGCCGTTGCGTCATAGGTGATAGCGCATGCGGTTGGCATTGATTTTATTTACTTGTGCTTTGTTAGGGGGTGGGCTATCGGCGCAGCTGCTAGCCAAGTCGCCTACTAAACGGGGGCAATGGCGGCAAGTTAGCAAACGCTTGCGAACTAACACCGACCTACAGGTTACTTTTACCCAACAGGTGCTGACGTTGCGCAAGAAAATCCGTCGGATGCAGGGTGAAGCTTACTTTGCTCGTGATGGGAAATTCCGCTGGTTGATGAAGGAACATGGCAAACAACAAGTTATGCAGGCCTACATCTATGATGGCAAGACGGTCGTTGAGCATTTGCCGCAAGACAAGGTAGCAAATGTTTGGAGCATTGGCAGTGGACAAGTGGCAGAAATCAGCCGTATTGTCCAGTTGGTGAAGAGGTTGGATAATTTAGAACGCGACTATCAAGTGCGGGAAGCCGTTGGCAAGGACGCGCTGCTACTGACTTTGACTCCACACAAAACTGCCAGCATTACCCAGATAGTGTTACGAATTGGCAATGCTGATAGTTACATCTCTTACCTGAAGATAGAGTATCGGGGCGGACGTTACAGCGAGTATCGTTTCTCACAACCAGTGCATAAGAGTTTGCCAGCCACGCACTTTACCTTCACCCCCCCTGTCGGCACTAAAGTAATGATGGTCAATTGATACTGGTCAAGCAAACAACTGCAACAACAGGGACAAGCGCATGACAACTGATGAAATCGTTGACCATAATTTTGGCGCACTCCTGTATGGACTGCATGCCACCGCCGTTCTTTACATGGGGTTAGACGGCAAGACTAAACCTAACCTTGAACTTGCACGTGAAAACATTGCCATAATTACCACCTTGAAAAACAAGACACATGGCAACCTTGCCACTGCGGAAACAACGCTCATCAATGAGATAATCTCTGACCTCCAAATGAAGTATGCACAAGTGTCTGACGCAACTACAGCTGAAAATAAACTTGAAGATAACGACGGTGAAGCGTAGATATGGTAGCAGTTGGGGCATCGTCAAGTGGTAAGACACTGGATTTTGATTCCAGCATTCGCAGGTTCGAATCCTGCTGCCCCAGCCATTCCCCTAAGCCAATGATCCTGACTGGCAATGCTAACCGCGCTTTAGCAGCACGGGTTGCGGTCGAGTTGGGGTTAGAGCTTGGGAACACCAAGATAAGCACTTTAGCTGACGGCGAAACCTCCGTTTGCATTGATGAACCGCTACTTGGCGTTGATACCTACATTGTCCAGTCCCTTTCCCCGCCTGCTAATCAGCATCTGTTAGAAGCATTGCTATTAGCTGATGCCTGCTATCGTGGAGGCGCAATGCGCATTACGCTGGTTGCTCCCTACCTTGCCTATAGCCGTCAAGAGCGGGTGTCGCAACCAGGCAGGCCTATCGCTACCCAGTTGCTGGCGGCAATGTTAGCAGCGGCTAAAATTAATCGGGTGGTAACGCTTGATTTCCACAACCTTGCGAGTGTTGGGCTGTTTCCAATGCCCTTCTACCATCTAACAGCCGCGTCGCTCTATCAACCGTTGTTCAAAGACTTTGATAATTTAGTGGTTATCGCGCCTGACTATGGTGGCAAACAGCGCGCTCAAACATTAGCAACGCTGCTTGGCTGTGATTATCTCAGCATTGATAAACGTAGCAACCAGCAGGAATACTTGGCGGTGAATAAGTCGTTGCCACTACGGGGTTGCGATTGCCTCCTGTATGACGACATGTGTGTAAGCGGCCGAACACTGCTCTGGGCACAGGAGCTGTTGCGACAGCGAGGGGTGCGCAGTATCAGCATTGCGGTAACACATGCCTTGTTTAGTGATGCGGTTGCTACCAAGCTTGTTGCCCAGCCACTGCGTCTGTTTGTATGTAGCGATAGTGTTGCGCACAGTGCCACTTCACCATCTACGCATACGCTACCGATTGCAGGGCGGCTAGCGACAGCGATCACCGCCTTGCATAGCATGGGGACTTTGCCGGTAGGTGCGCATGCCTGAATTGCCTGAAGTCGAATGTCTAGCGCAAGCATTGCGCAAAAAAATTATTGGCGCAAAGGTTCAGGGAATAAAATTTTGGCGACGCGATTTGCGCGAACCATTGCCCCAAGCTGCTATGCGTGCTGCTGTCTGCGGCAAACGCTTGGAACAGGTGGAGCGACGTGCCAAGTATTTACTGCTCACAACTGGTTCTGGTTCAGGGTTGCTGGTGCATCTGGGGATGAGTGGCAATTTATTTTTAACCTCACAAGCACAGCCCTGTGCCCCGCATGCACATGTATGTATAGAGTTAGAGACGCATGCTGGCAAAAAAAATTACCTACAGTATGTTGATCCGCGTCGTTTCGGGCGCATGGCTGCTTTTCAACCACCTGCAACCGAACATGCGTTTCTGCGCAAGCTTGGAGTCGAGCCATTACAACAAACAAGGCTAGCTCATTACCTTTGGCGCAAGAGCAGAGGTAAACGGCAGGCAATCAAAAACTATCTAATGGATAATCAAGTTGTTGTTGGCATCGGTAACATCTACGCCTGTGAAGCCTTGTATGCCGCACGACTTCACCCCTTACTACCTGCGATGGCAGTGAGCTTGGTGTCATTCCAGCGTTTAGCAAGGTCTTGCCGTACGGTGCTCAAGCGCGCTATCGCTGCGGGCGGCACGTCATTTCGTGATTATCGGCATCTGGAAGGCGGGCAAGGATACTTTGCGGTATCGTTGGCGGTGTATAGCAAGCAGGGTCAACCATGCCCCACTTGTAATACGCCGATAGCTGTTTGTCGCATCGCAGGTCGTTCCACTTTTTATTGCCCTAGCTGTCAAGTTTTGTAAGCGAATATGTGCGACACGCCCTAACCGCATTTTTGTGCGGATAAAAAAAGACACACTTTGTGTCTTTTAAGCTTGAAAAAAGCAACAGTGTCTGTTGTAATACTGAAAGTTTTCCGAGTGATGGGAGCGTTTCTAATTGGACTTATCAGAGGGAACACCGCAGGAGTTTCGCTTATACTTACAGCAGGAACTATCCAAGCGATGTAAACACAATCCTCATTTCAGCTTACGAGCGTTCGCTAGGACTCTAGACGTTGAAGTGTCTTCATTGTCAAAGATTCTCAACGGCAAAAGGTCTCTCTCCCGTAAATTGCTTCACCATATCAGCTCCCAGCTCGGTTTATCACCTGAACGGGTGAACTACTTTGAAGAGAAGCTACCTTCTCGCAAACGCAAACAGCAAATGGAGTTCACGCAACTTACGATGGACACATTCACCGTTATTTCAGACTGGTATCATTATGCGATTCTAGAGCTGGTAACGGTCAAGGACTTTACCCCTAGCAAGGCTTGGGTTGCTAAACGTCTTGGCATCACCGTATCGGAGGTGAATTTTGCGATTGAGCGTTTGCAGCGTTTAGACATGCTGGAGGTCAACGGCGATACTTGGGAACAAAAGTCAGGTCAACTCACGACTATCGGCAGCAACTTTACGGCATCGGCTTTGAAGAAACTTCAAAACCAAATCCTCACCCAAGCACAGGATGCCCTACAAACAACCAAAATTGAACGCCGCGATCAGTCAGCGATGACGATGGCGATTGACAGTAGCAAGATAGCAGATGCGAAGAGGCTAATAACAAAGTTTCGTCGCGACCTGTGTGCCTTCTTACAAGATACAAGCGACCCAGACAGCATCAGCGATGGGAAGCCACACAAACCAAAGAACAAAAAAGATGAGGTATATCAGTTGAGTATATCGCTTTTTCCTGTTTCAAAAACAACTAAATAGCTTTAGAATGCCAATAACAATTCATCTACTGGAGACAAGTTAATGAGGTTCGCACGGTTGCAGGTGTTTGCCTGCGTAGCATTTTTGATGGGGCACAGCACTCCTGAACATAGCGTTGCCCCTAACGGTCAAGAGAGCCATGGCGGTGATCCGTTAGCATTGGAGTTTCTGATGCAGGCCGACACTGTCCTACAGGCATTATCAAATCGTTCCGTAGCCGTTAGCAATATCAGTGCTCAGGATGTATGGCGAATGCGGCGTGAGCTTGCACACACAAGGGTCGTTGCCGTTGAGTCGCCACTATACGTCAATGGTCGTAGCGTGATGGTCAAGTATACTCGCCTTGATAATAGCAAGGTTCGCCACGAGATAGTTATTCATCGCTCCAGTCTTTACGAGTGGCTTCGCAGTGGCGGTGAGATTAGGCATTTGGTTTTACATGAGATGCTTTGGATGATTGGCAAGGACGACACTAATTACCGCATCTCGCGGCGGGCACGCTTTGCGACTGCGGCGACAACGAGCGATGTTCTCATCAGAGACATTTGTAAGAACAGTTAACTGTCGGACTTGAGATAAACTTGGGCGACCAATACGCTAGCCTTTTGTGGATAGGAGGCTGAGAGCAGGGGAAAGAGAGAGTCCCTGCTCTCTTTATAGGTATCTGAAGCAAGGCCTCGCCGTCTAGCGTGTGTTGCTACTACAGAAATACAAAAATTGGGGAAAGAGGGGCTTTGTTGCATAACTGGCTTGCTAGCGCTTAACCAGTTATGCAACAAAGCCGGAAAGAGGCGTCGATCGGATTTGAACCGATGAAAAAGGCATTTGCAATGCCCCCCGTTAGCCACTTCGGTACGACGCCAGATGAAACAGAAAAACTGTAAGACTAATCGCGCTGCTTTGCAATTAGTTTATCGGAAGGTTGGGTTTAAGTTATCTGTTTGGTGGATTTGTGTTGACGGAAGGAAAACGAAACTGTCGCCCCGATAGTTGCTTCAATCGCTTGCTGTTCACAACGCAGATTGTAAAGTTCAATCAACGGTAGTCTTGTCTTTTCGTAATAAAAAGTTATCGCTAATATCTCGTAGTATGACATCTTCACTTCCCTGATGCGATTATGACGCAAGCGCAGTGTTGCTACCGCAATTCGTAGAATAGAAGACAGTAGTCGAATATCTTGATTGTCTTCAGCGGTGAGGTGTTTCATGTCTGGTGGAATGCGTTTACGATGATGGCGAGCAATACGGGCGATGATTTCCTTCTCACGACGATTGAACCCCATCAACGCACTGTGCATGATCAGATAGTAAGTGTGCTTATGGTAGCGCTCATGTGCGATTGTTTTGCCAAGTTCATGGAGATACGCAGCTGCCGCGAGCAGTTCTAAACATTGCTGGCTAGCGGTCGGCGGCAACAACTGTGCTGGTAAGGATTTAAACAATTGCGTCGCTAGCTGTAAGACCCGCTCCGCCTGCGTTCTATCGACGCAAAACTTTTCCGCCAACCCCTTGACACTGCGCCAACGCGTATCGGCGTGTTGAATGTAATGCTCGTAAGTGTCGATGACGATGCCCTCACGCAAACAGTAGTTAGACACTCGCCATGCTTGCACCTGATAGTGGTCGGCGATGACCTGTAGAATGAGTGCGCCCGCAAGAATAATTTCAGCTCGACTGTTATCAAGAGCGAAGTGTTTAGCAATTGCATCGGCAGCGCGTAACTCTTCCATCTTGGCGATAATTGTTTGGCAATCCTTGTTCTGTAGGAGATAACCGTTGCTGTCTTTTAATTTAGTCTTGGTTTGGAGGTAATGGTCAATAGCTGCGAGCGCCTTGCCTGTGCCTGACGATACGATCGCCTCGCTAAACTCAACTAGCTTGACGTTTGCCAGCATGCTAGAGGCGAGAATGCTGGTTAAATATTCTTTGAACTCTTCCACTTGTTGCGTTGACGGAACACCACCCAAGAACCGCACGGTCATCATCACGGTCCCAATCGGTAGCGATGCGGCGTGAATAATTCGACTCGCACTGCCGAATATGACTTCGGTTGAACCACCACCAATGTCAACACCGAGATACGTTTGGTCGGTGAGTGTGAGACCAAAACGCATACCGAGAAAAATTAACCTCGCCTCCTCAACCCCGTCGATTGGGTCAATCCGAATACCACAAGCATCCCACACTTTCTGGATAATTTCTTGCTGGTTCTTGGCTTTACGCACCGCGTGTGTCGCAACGGCTTTGACTTGTGCCTTGTGGCTCTTACAGATTTCTTGCATGCGGGTAACGGCATTGATTGTGCTCTGTATCGCTTGCTGGGTAAGGTTACCCTGCGCATCGATGTGCATACCGAGACGCAGTGTTGCCTTGTCGGTATCAAGCACATCTATCTGCCCTGACTGTGAAATACTTGCCACCACCAAATGGCAAGAGTTTGTTCCGATGTCTATGACCCCTAACCGCATCACACCATACATCCAATCCAGCATCATATTAGCAAAAAGCAGGCAAAATAATCCCCACAAAAATACTTCACTACTCGCCTAAACTGACCGACTGCATGGGGTGAGGCAACGTTTGGTAAGGAACTCAACTAATTATGAGCTAGAGACAGCGCAGTGCTACAGACAGTTTCAAAACCCCGTTCCGCCGATGTTGGCTTGTCTTTCGGGACATTGCCGAGAGGTGAGCATAATGCCATCACCGATGTTTGCGAGGTAAAAGTCGGACATACCACCTGCATTAGCAGCGATGATGTGCGAACAGGCGTAACGGCAGTAGTTCCTTGTGCAAAATTTTGGCAACGCACTTGCCGCGCTGCTACTTTTACGATTCACGGCAATGGGCAGCTCACGGGCGCTGATTGGGTCAATACCGTCGGTAGACTTGAATCACCGATTATGCTGACTAATACCTTATGTGTAGGAAACGTTTACACGGGTGTCATTGAATACATGCTCGCTGCTTGCCCAGAAGACCCGATTATTCTGCCAGTGGTAAGCGAGTGCTACGATGGTTTTTTGAATAATATCAATAAGCTAACTGTAACACCAGCGCATGCTAGGCAGACAATCGCGAACGCAAAAACAGGTGCTGTCGCAGAGGGCAATGTCGGAGCAGGCACTGGCATGCGTGCCTATGATTTCAAAGCAGGCATCGGCACGGCCTCGCGTTACATGGGCGACGATAACTTTACCGTTGGGGTGTTAGTGAATAGCAATGGCGGTGAACGCCAAGACTTGCGACTAGCAGGCAAAGCTCTCAACACAAGCAGTATCGCTATCCCACCTCGCAGTCGTGATGGCTCGTTTGTGTTGGTAATTGCTACCGACGCGCCACTCGATGCCCTGTATTTGCAGCAGTTGGCACGTCGTGCTGCGCATGGTCTTGCTCGCACTGGCACATACAGTGCGTATGGCAGCGGTGAGTTCGCTATCGCTTTCAGCACTGCCACAACCACCCAAGACTTAACGATCGCACAAATCAATCGTCTTTACCTTGCAGTTGCTGATGCTTGCGAGGAGGCAATTTGGAACTCCATGCTTGCAGCCGATACCATGTCTGGTTATCAACAACATATACTGGAAGCGATACCGATAGAGGTACTGACATGCTAAACAGGGCTACAACCATGCTGCAATTTTTGACCAGTGGCTTGCCGCTACTACTGGTGTGTTTCCTTGCTGTAGCCTGCACACCGACACTAGAGACCAAATCGTTGGCTGACTTGCCTGCTTATGACCGTCTGTTGGTATTTTATCAAACTGCCTTTGCAAAAGACTCGGCAGTGTTCGATGCGATGGTGCTTAAGGTAGTTGATGCCGAAACGACTAGAGCGCTGCGCGATAAGAACATACCCGCCGACAAAATAAGTGAAATCAGGGCGCTACAGCACAAACTGCGGAGTTTTATCTACTATGGTCAAATAGTAGAATCCTTGCCACCAAAGGCGAATCCCAAAGACCCTAAAGGGGAGGGCATCACCAACGTCGGACTGCGCAACGACTTCACAACCTTGATACTGGAGCGGGTCAGGACGTTTCCTATACAGGAGATTGCGCCTAACGATAATATCGTGAACATAGAAGCAAGAACCATCGACTCCGTAGCACCACATGAGAAGCAGAACCTGTATAAGCAAATTCATCAGGAGTCGGAACTGTATGTGCGCAAGGCAATGGCGCGCTTTGCTTATTACTTCCCATTTGTAAAGGCTGATTACTACAAGCTTTGTAACAAGCATAAGAGCAAGAATTGCGAAGGACTACGCACGGGTCTTGATTTTAAGTTTACAGGTGAACAGTTCAAGGATTTAAATTCCCTCACCGCATTGGTCAACGCTAGCATCAATAAACTAAATCGCATTTCTCTTGGCATGGAAAAGATAACTCACAAGTTTATCTATAAAGACGAGCAGTTACTGCTTAACCCCAACCTTACTAAAGGACTGATCGTAACGCGGCTAAACGAAGATAGCCTAGAAATTCAACAATACATGACCACTTACCAGTATGTGCTGTTACGGTTGGCTGATCGTGGTGTTACGCCGATATTTTTTACCAATGTCTTTACCAAAAAAGCAGGAGCGGTCTATCTGAATGAAACGGCGGACATGTTAGGTATCGGTGATTTTTCCTACCGCCAACTAAATCAAGTAACACCGACAACGGTGATGACTGCTTTGACCGAGATGCAAGAAAAAAGCGTTAAGCATTGGCTTGATATAAAGCAGACACTCGATGAGTTTGAGCAGCAAAAGCTAACCATTTCGGATCGAAAAATATTTAAATCAATGCTGCGCAACGATGTCATCGTCGGTGGTTTGATTGCCAAAGACCCGCAAATCACTATCCCTGTGTTGTATTTAATAGATAAATTTCAAGATAAGCGTGAAGACCCACCCCTGTTTATCTCTCTCTATAAGTTGGTTGAAACGGTTGAACTGCTTTCAATGGCAGGGTTGTTTTCGTCGATGTGGACAGGTGTCGGTATGCCGCTATTTATCATCCCACTGGTCGCAGCAAATTTTGCTTGGGCTGGCATCCATAGTGCCCAAGCATGGTTTGACCATAATCGCTACTTGGCTTTAGAGCGTGCGGTCATAGCTAACACTACCGCATCGATGTCAGAGGTGATGGAATCACTACGCTCGGCAAGAAGAACCAGAACCCACGCAATTCTTATGGGCACTATCGGTCTTGGCATGAGTGTGCCCAGTATGAGCTACGTTTTGAAACATATCTATGACGGCAAAAAAGTTTTCATGATTGATATGGCCGCCAGCATTTTTGCCATGCCTGACCCCGTAGGAACAGTCGAAACAAGCGAAGAAGAGCAACTGCGTAGACATTGATATTACTCAATAAATTCCGTCTAATTTCATTATCATTAATAAATTCCACAAAAACTCCGACAAAACGACTAGTGGTATCGTGTTTTTGAGGCAAGCATCGAGATGGGTCATGGTAGTGGGTAAAACTTTTTCGTTACTTGTGCTTGCAGTAGCTCTGCTGATGGGCTGTTCTACCTACGACGGTTTGGGTGGTGGCGAACTGGCATCTGGTAATGTCCCGCTATTGCCTGTCGCTAATGATGGCAGCGTTGAACTACATTGGCATTTCCCTTGTGAAGATGGTGAAGTTAGCCACGCCCAGAGAAATGATTTTGTCGGGACGGGACATAATTGGTTGATGATTCAAACCATTAAAACATTGAAGATCAGCATCTCTGGTCAAGTGTGTGCCGATAGCAGTGGTCGTGATGCGGTGTTTGTCATCGACACCTCTGGCTCTATGAGCGTTGATAAATTTAAAAACAGCGGCTGTGCACGCTACGATGCTTTGAAGACGCTTGCTGCAAAAATTCATCGTTCTGAAAGCTTGAACGTCGGGCTAGTATTGTTTAGCAACGGCGCTAAGTGTTTAGCAAGCGATGGTAGTGATAGGGATTCTAGGTTTAGAACTTGCGGCAGTGCGAATTTAATTCCCGCCCAGAATTTTCAAGAAATCATCAGTAGTGCTGATGTCGCGCGAGCAGTCTGCCACGACGAGGGCGGCACAAGCTATGAAAGTGCCTTTAGCGCCGCTGAGCAGCTCTTCGGCAAGGGAGCCAGTGGCAATCGCAAGGAGATTTATTTTTTCTCTGATGGTGAGCCTAACAAAAAGGATAGAGCAAAGAATGCGGCCAACAAAATCAAAGAGTATGGTTTTATCGCGACAATTGGCTTTACTCCTGCGGCAGGTAATTTTTTGCGACCGCACATCGCCTCTGTTGTGAAGGGCAAGCCAGCGCACCGCCAAGCAGAGAACATCGAAGACTTATCAGCACACTTTTCCGATCTGCTGGCAACCAACCATGCGATCGGCACGTTGGAGTGGGAGCGTTATGGATCAAGCAGTGATAGTGGCACTGCTGATCTTGGCAGTTTAATCGATGCTGATGGTGGCTTTACTTTGCCTGCGCAGGAGTCGGGGATGAGCTTTGATGTTTCTGCGCCATTGGCAGCGCAAGAGCCGAGCGGTGTGTTGATGAAACTTGTTATCCAGCCTGGTTTCGGTAGCGACTCTGAATACGTCATGGATGCCGATTTGCGTTTTGAATGAACTGTAGGGTGGTGGAAGGTACTGGCTATCTTGACTGACTACCAAAGCAGCGAGGAGGTTGCGTCGTGCTACTTTCCCACAGTTAAAACTGCAGTATCATCGCCGCTGGCAGGCTTAACTACCGTGTTCGGAATGGGAACGGGTGTTTCCCTGTCGCCATAGACACAACCGGGGGGAGACTCTCAAATTCAACCAACATTAGCAAGTTAATTTTTTTACAAAGCACCATGCTGGTCGTAGTTACGCTAGACTAGGTGCGCCTTTTAGTGGGTTCAGGTTCATTCTGCTTGTATCGCTCGGTTGATGACTATTTCAACATCGGTTGTGCCAGTCGCAATGCCTGTTAGTTCACCGACCAGATCGCCTTGTTGATCGATGCCTGCCCTGCCATCCTTGTCTAAACGTGCTTTGATATTCAGAGTAGTTGGTTCGGCACTTGCACCTGCACCCATCAGCTGGATATTGTCTTTAGTTAGCATGAAGCTGAAATTACCTGTGCGATCGACATAAGCCCCATACGGCATCGGGTGCATTGCTTGTGCATCGCGCAAGACGATATACAGGATGCGAATATGCTGAGCCTGTTTTTGTAAGTGCGGTGCTACTCTTATCTTGCCTGCGACGATAACTTTTGATTTTTCACCCGTGTAAAATGCGGTGAACACAGCGGCAGCGACCACAATCGCCAACACCAGTGTGCCTATTAACCAAACGTTCTTCATAGCTGTTTATCCTATCGCAGAAGTGAGCTGATAAGCGAGGGTTTGCTGATAATGTCGGTCATGCTGCGTCCATATCAATCTGTAATAACTGTGAAATATTGAAATTATTTTGTTTAAATAAATGACTTGCCGATGAGGTGAGCGGGGAGCATGTATGTTTACAAGATTGACATTAGTTTGCTGGCTTGTGTTAGCAGGTTGTCAGCAAAAGTACATCAATTCACACCATAGCAACGACAGTATGGACGTTGAGCAGACTGCCGCTCACCCTGCGGGGGAGGAATCGCAGATGGGTAATGAAGTTGAAGAAGTAGAGATAACTGACCCTGAACTCAAAAAATTACAACAGGCGTTAGCGGCAAGCGACATCAATGCTCAAGATGAGTATGGTATCTCGACGCTACATGTTGCGATAGTTCGTGGTGAGTTAGCAACGGCAGGTATTTTGCTGGAACAGCAGGGTATTGAGGTCAACATCAGCACCACTAAAAAAGTAACGACTAGAGATTATGGCAAGCTTGTCGCCCACAGCACACCTCTCCACGCAGCAGCCCTTACCTGTAATGATGAGATGGCAAAGAAACTAGCAGCTCATCCAGATATAGTTGCTGATATGCGCAATGCCGAAGATGAAACCGCTTATGATCTGGCGATTCGGCGTAGTTGCTCTACGCCTGATAACTATCGTTGAAACTTATTGTCAAAACGATAACAAGCCCCATCCTGCACAGTGGATGGGGCTTGAGTTACGGCATGCCACAAGGGGTTAGAAAGCCCTGTGGTAGAATACGTCTGGTTGTAGCTCTTTAATTTTTTTGCGGATAATGTCTGTCAAGCTCGAACCCTTCTCCTTCTGACCGAATACTTCGATTACCTTGCGGACTGCTTCGACCTGCTCATCGGTAAGTTCGCGTAGCACACCAAACCCTTTCACACCCAAACTACTAATCGCCTTATACTGTGCGTCGGTAAGTCCACGAATAACATCAAGCTGTTCGTCGTCCATGCTAAAGATGGTGCTAATATCAGCTTGACGTATAGGAATAGGACGAACATGCCTGTCAGGACGGATTACCCGTTCAGGTTTAGGGAATCTAGGTTGTTTAGGATTATAAATACAACCAGCCAGTGTAGATCTCACTCTGTTTGCCGCAGCCCACACGTTTGTATACGGATTGACTAAAAGTTCTAGTATACGCATCCCTTCACGCTGTTCTTGTTCATTAGTTTCGCCCGCATCGCCATAAGCTGGGAATGCGAACCCCACAAGTAGCACAGTTCCTAACATCATGCTTTTCATCTCTGTCTCCTCAAAAATCAATCTTGTGTCTTGTGTATCGCGACGGCATAAAAACACAACACTAAACCAGCAACGATAGAATATAACTCGCTTTTTATATGGCTATCCTACTAATTACATTGACATCCACATGGCTATACAATATGTCCCACCTGCGGGGTGGAGAAGTCTGGTATCTCGTCGGGCTCATAACCCGAAGGTCGGCGGTTCAAATCCGTCTCCCGCAATTATCGTGTAAAAAAGAGTGCCCAAGGGCACTCTTTTTTACACGAGCAAACAGTCGCCGATAGGCGTGAATTGTTGATAAATCCTTGAAAAAGAACTGTAGTCGGACTTTTGCCGCATCCAACGGTCTTACGATTATTTTCTTGAACAGCCGTCTATAGATAGACTTGAGCGCAATCATGTCATGGTTTTTGATGTCGTTGAGTGCCTCGTTTATTAGTTCTATTCCACCGTTTTTGCTTGGCTCTTGAGCCGCAGCAATTTGTCTTTGCAATGCCTGAAGCTGACTTTTCTTGCCTGCAAGTTCCTGTTCCTCGCTTTTCAGGGCTAGAAACCTTTTTTGATACTCATTGCGGAACGATTCTGCTATTTCTGCATCACCTTTGAGTAGGAAGCTCAAGCGTTCATCTAGGTGTCGGTTTTCAGCTTCCAGTTCGTTCAGCCTTGCATCGACCTTGGCTATTTTCTCTGCCACTATGCCTATGTCAGCGACCTCGTGTCTGCTGATCTGGTCATCAGCAAATTACCTGGTTGGTTCGAGGAGTATAATAGCTTTGCTCCTCATAAAGCTCTTGGAATGAAATCACCAAGAGCATATAGGTCTCTTAAACAGGCTGGATAATGTGTCCACTTTTTCGGGGGGCAACACCACTCTGCTGTGATGCGGAACTGTTTCATTCCCAAATTCTGTGCTGCGGTTGCCATAGTGATCTCCCAAGTCGTTTTATTCATCCTGCCCAACGTCTTTCCGATTAGCTGAAACGCAAGGTAGTGGTTGTGTGTCCACACGTCAAGGGTTAGTTTTTGGGAGGAAGGTCAATCACTCTACAAGATTCTGGCTGGGTCAAGTCACATGGCTTGCTCTTCCTTCCCAGTCAAGGCAGAAGTGAGATGGAGGGTTAGTGACTGTGAGGTAGGCAACAGATCTACTACTGGCAATGTGTTTACAACAAGCGCATGAGCAAATTTTCAAACATGATGCGTGAAAATATTTCTTTATATTCATATGTTTACATGCAAAAATTACATGAAACTTTACTTTTTTTCGAGTTAACCGATAATCATATAAGGAGGCTGCTGTGCGAAGGGAAACATCATTGCAGGCAATGATCAATGTGCTTGAGCCAGGAGGGGTGTATCGTCGGGCAGATTTTGATCCTCTGTCCTCCAATGTTGACAGAAATCTAGCCCAGCTTGTCAAAGAAAACGTTCTTGAGAAGATTTGTCGCGGCATATATCTGCACCCACACCAGACAACTTTTGGTCAAGCTATGCCAGAGGAGAAGAAACTTTTACGCAAGTTCCTTGATGACGACAATTTTGTTGTCTACAGTCCCTGCATGTTTAACTCTCTGGGGTTTGGAACAACACAACTCTACGACAAAGTGATTGTCCTGAACAAAAAAAGACATGGCAAGATAGCAATAGGAGGTCGCACTTTCTTTTTTCACCGCCAACGCAATGTTCCTAGAACTATGACAAAAGAATTCCTCATGGTGGAGATGCTTAATCGCTTCAACGAGCTAGCGGAAGACAAGTCAATGACGATGAACATCATGCAAAAAAAACTGCACCAGTTCAACCCTAGAAGGCTCAAGAACACCGCCTCTCGCTTTGGTAAGAAATCAACTCAAGCTAGGGTAAAGAAGCTGTTGCGGGAAAATCACAGTGTATCTCCATAACCACAAAGACTTTAAAAATCTGATAGAAATTTCTGCGGCAAAAAATACCATATCCAATCCCTTCTTAGTGGAAAAGGATTACTGGATTATGCACTGCCTTCACAATCTCTCCTGCCTTGGCTTAAAGTTAGAGCTTAAGGGAGGCACATCACTTTCAAAAGGCTATGGCATTGTGCATAGGTTTTCAGAAGACATTGACGTGAAAATAGTTCCTGAAGAAAACATAATTGGTTTCAAAGTCTACACAGGTAGAAACCAAGATAAGGAAAAGCAACGTCAATCTAGAAAGAACTATTTTGATTGGTTAGCTAAAGAGCTGCAAGATAAAATTGATGGGATAGTCAGTGTTACCAGAGATGAGCATCGCGATGATAAAAAATTTAGAAGGGGAGCTATTACACTTGGCTACAAGTCACACTTCACCTCGGTAAAAGGCATACGAGAAGGCGTGCTGTTGGAGATTGGCTTTGACGAGACAGTACCAAATAAAAAAAGAGACATCACATCATGGGTATTTGAAGAGGGTTATTCTATCTTAGGATGTTTACTAACAGACAACAGAGCTAAAAAACTAGCTTGTTACGATCCTCGATATACGTTTGTGGAAAAACTTCAGACAATTGTCAGCAGATATTCATCTTACAAAAAAGGCACAAATGGCACTGATCTTCCCGGTAATTTTCTTCGTCATTATTACGATATTTATTGCCTTCTTGGATTAGAGGAAGTTTTAAAATTTATTAGAACAGACGAATATAGGGACTACAAGAAGAAACACTTCAGAAACCACGATACCAATATCAAAAACTGTGCAGGATTTAGCCTGCCCGATGCCAAAGAACGGCAAGCATTCATGAACAAATACCGTGCATCGTCGTCTCTTTACTACAAGGGGCAAATTTCATTTGATGCTATCTTAAAAAGAATTGAACAATATTTACATATTCTCTAGTTTTCGCGGGCTTTAAAAACTTTGCATGCCTCTGATCTTACTCAATCTGAAAATCTGCTCTAAACCAGCTTGCAGCTTGGAAATTCTCGTAAATGCATTCCTCCTACGTAGGAGGAGTAGTTCCCCTTAAATTCTAGCAACGATAATACTATTCTCACCATAACTTCTCGCACCGTGAGCACAGACTCCCATAGTTCCTTATCATCAGCGTTGTTTTCTGGCGTGTAGCTATTGTGTACGATGCGGTTTCTAACTTTAATCGCAGCCTCAATCTTATCATGTTCTATAACATCACGATTAATTACCAACTTGTTGAGCAGATGCTCAATTCTGCATTTAAGCGGTGGATGTTTATAGCTGGGATGACATTCACACTTCTTCAGGTTTGCAAAATTATATACGGCACATTCCAGCGCAGTTATTGCCGTCAGAAGACGAACTTCGCGATAGCTTGTGGGAACAAGCCACCAATTGATTGCTGTTCCCAACGCACCCCACTTTTCGTTATCCATTTTCTCAACGACAGGCACGACAGATGGGATAAACTCATGTAGAGCCAAATGCGGGATAGGCGGCATCATATCAGAATTGCCCTTTCTTCCACCGCTGTAGAATGTCACCTCCACGTTACCCTGGTGGTAGCATTCTACTATAGGGGTAAACAATGACGCACCACGAGCAAAAGAGAGTACGAGACGGAGACGCTTAAGTAGCTGGTCAGCTCTTTTCTGCCAGTCATTGGGGTTGTTATTCTCTAGTGCCGAGATGTGTATGATCCCTGAAAGTTCGTTTTGTTTTACTGTCTTTGCAGCACCTGCGATTTGCACAACGCCAACACTTGTTTTGCATTTGAATGAGGGAAAGCACTTAAACATCGGCAAACGAAACACCAATACCGTATGAGTGGAGCTATCAGCAGTGCTCATGTTCAATCGAGCAGTGAAGGTGCGTATTGTAACTGTTATTTTTGCCTTGGCATCTCCTACTTGAAAACTGTCATAGCAACTGGTTAGGTGGGCACTATCGCTTGTTAGCCGCTTGCCATCTTTACTCTCACACTCTAGTTTAAACAAAGGTATGTCCTTCCCTGGCCTACCAAGTAATCCTTTCAGCACCAAAATCATGTTTATTGGCACATAAATAGGATCAGTATCTAGCTTCAACTGGCCAGAATTATCAACGCTCACCGTCAGATGCACAGGAAAACGATGTTCACTGCCTTGCTCATCGACGATGATTTCTCCCTCAAACCGTTGTGGTGGGAAAGGTTCAGATCTTTTTTCATCGCTCATTAGCATATCCTGATTAAATAACTAGTGCCTCAAAGTTCTTGTAGGTTGGGGTAGTCGCTACTGTGTCAGTTATCTGCGCGATGCGCTTCGTCCATTTCTCTTCGTAAAGCCGATCACCACATTTTTCAACGATCTTGGCAAAAATTTTCTCGCTTAAGTCAGCGAGGTTGTGTTGCAAGTCGCTAGCAATGTCAGCGCTGCTCGCCTGCGATTCTTTATCTGCCGTGCCATTAGTGCCGATGCCAATAACCTTTATCTTGTCTGGTTTGCTCTCGTTAAGATGTAGGTTGTTGATCGTAGTATCAAAACCATTGTCGTGTGAACGCAGCGCATTCAATACCTGCCAGACAACTTTGTAGGTTTCGTTATCGTTGAGTGCCTCAACGGGATCGCTAGCAGCGGGAATTACTACTGGCAGGATCACATACCCGTAATCTTTACCCTCCTGCTTACGCATGACGCGTCCGACTGCCTGCACAACATCAACCTGTGATTTGCGTGGTTGCAAAAATAAAATTGCATCAAGACTCGGAACATCGATGCCCTCCGTCAAGCACTTAGAACTCATCAAGATGCGACAGATTTTCTCTTGGTTAGTGCTGTAGCCAGCTTCCTCTTTCAACCATTCTAGCTTCTGATGGCGTTCGATAGAGTTGTCTGTACCGTCGATATGTTTAGTCTCGCAGGTGAAACCGTCGTTCTCTTGGCGATCAAGAGAGCTTACAACGCTATCAAAACCATTGGTAACATCTTGGGAAGTTTTGATCGAGTTGACAAAACCAACTGCACGGCTGAGCTTAACGCCTTTATCTACTTCACCTTGATCGCGCAAAGATTTGTAACAACCAACCAACTTAGCAGCATCACTTAGATCGAGGTTGCTACCAGCAAGCCCGCCTTGTAAGTGTTCACTGGCATAGGTTTCGCTGATAGTCAGAATGATAACTTTGTAATCACTAAGTAGACGTTTCTTGATGGCAGAGGAAAAATCGAGCTGGTAAAATTCTTGACCATAAACCGTGCCATCGTCCATCGAATGGATTTCAACGTTAGCATCACTCGCTCTGCGCTTAGCATTGTCGGCATAGATACGCGGTGTCGCAGTCATGTATAGGCGTTTAGCGGCACTAACGTAGTTGGCATTGTTGATCAATGTAAAGTAATTGCCACCACGACTTGTGCCTTCGACACCAGTAGTGCGATGCGCCTCATCGCAGATGGCGAGGTCAAATTGTGGTGCACCCTGTTCTTGCGCTTGCTTGATGCGTTCGAGCGACTGGTAGGTGCAAAAAACTACGGTGCGTATCTTGCTCTTTACTTTCAGCGCCTCCGCGATTCTTGACGCATCGGTAGTGGGTGAAATTGAAAGGTCAGCAACAGTATAGCCATCGCTATCACGATCAGCTTTGCTGTCGGAGCAAACAATCACATAGCGTTGCTCATCTCGGTGCTCATAAGCATACTCACGTAACGTTTGGGCAATGAGTGAGATAGAGGGGGCAAGGAACAAGATGTTAGCGCGTTTAGCGGTCATCTCCTCGACTATCTGTAACGAGGTATAGGTTTTACCTGTGCCACATGCCATGATGAGCTTGCCGCGCTCATGTTTAGCAAAATATGTCTTGGCTTTAGCTACTGCCTCCAGCTGGTGAGCACGTGGTGGTTTGCGCTCAATATGGCGCTTGACCTTGCCACTGTCGAACCAATCGAACGGTGCACTACTGAGATCGCTTGAATCGAGAACACGGCAGTTTTTGCCTTGCCTATGCAAAATCTCTCTGGCATTTTCTCCCCAGTTATAGGTAGTGGTAACAATCAGATGTGCGGCAAAAGGTTCACCACGTGCAGAAGCAAGAAAACTATCGTTTGCCTTACGGTCCATCTGTGAGCTTTCTTGGTAGAATTTGCACTGTATCGCCCAAATTTTTTCTGCGCCTCTTTCTTTAGCAACCAAATCAATGCCGCTATCCTTCTTGGTGAAGCCATACTCTTTGAGCTGCGGCCAGTCACGCCATAACCAGACATTTGCAAAATCATGTTCAGGTGACTGCCTTAGGTAGTCACGAATTGCCAACTCAAACAGCTCACCCTTTTCCCGCTCGCTTTTGGCACTTGCGCGCAAATGATCGAGAAAGGCATTGAAAGTTTGCGCGGTTGTTGCACTAGGTCTCTGTTTTCTTGCGAGGTTTCTTTTCATTGCTATCAGTTTTAATGGTTGTGCTGACAGATTTGTCGGAAAATTATTTAGAATAATCAATGGGTTGCATGTTGCTGTGCAGTTTTTGCAGGGAGGTCAGCATTGGTCAAGGCGCAACTGCTGTTTGATTAGCTCTTTATGAGGTGTCGGTAGAGCGATCAGAAAACCATAGTTTATTGGCTCTGCTACCGCTTTATCTAATCCAAGGGTTGGGTGAAGTCTATTTCATAACACTTCTTCCGCTCTTCGTCCCATCTATGATTTACTTTATCTTCACACGACTCTTTATCCTTGCCACAGCCAACAGCACCTATAAACATTAATACTGGGAGTAAAAATGCTAACCCAATAGTCTTGATAAATTCTAAAGACGAAGTTGCTAATCCAATGATTCTCATGCTCAAATTATATCATAGGTGCACTCATTTAAGTCATAGTTTTTTTGTTATTCAAAGACATTGCTTATATTCTAGGTAAATATTGAGGCATGCCTGTCAGGACTGCCTTTTGGAGCGGCGACAGGCCATCTAGTTGGGCGAACCTACCTAGGGGATAGAACGGTTTGGAGCTAAATGGGTTGGCAAGGAAACTCGTGTAAGTCATGTAGCGATACACCAAGATATGACGCATACCTTCCTGCACCCGACTGCCATAATGAAAACAACGCGAGGTATTAGCGATGACCACTGTGCCTTTCTTTCCTGTGAGCTTAACGACATCCTTATCTCGGTCGATCAGACGATACACTTCAGCGTCGGGGATAAAACGGCGCTTGAGGTAGTTGTAGCGCAGTTGTTTGCGTAATCGTTGTGAAGACGGTGCGTTGATCAATGTCAGGGGGCCATGCTGTTCATTGATATCTTCAAGAAAGACAAACACTTTGATCTGTGTCGTGTCGGAATAATCCATATGCCACATCTGACTATGTTTGAAATCCCTCTTATCTGAAGGGACAGAACGCCAAATAAAAATATACGGCATCACAGGCAATTGTCCCAAACTATCAGCAGCAGGAGAAATAAGTTCATCTGAAAGGCCATAATTTAGAATGGCACGATGGTGAAGAAGATCATGCTGCATAAGAAGGCCGCGCACGGTAGCTCTGTTTGGGCCTGTCGTTAAGTTGAAGTCAATACTCCGCCAGGCAACGATTTCCTCTGCTGCCGAGATAGCTTGGGCACGAAGGCTATCGTGAGGTTTAGGCGGCAAGATAAGATAACCGCACTCCCCAATCTTGTTATCAACTGCGGGAAGCAAAGCCAATGTTGCTCGTCCCGCCTGCACCCGTCGACGAGCAAAGACACCTGCTGCAGACTTATAGAGCCAGCGGCGCAGATCGTTCTGAAAAAAATAGCTGCCAGGCTCATACAGCAAACGCTTCAACACTGCTTTCATATATTCAGACCATCCATTGCCGCATCAAGATACCGACAACTATACTTGCACACACTCGCAATCTGTTTGCAACATTCATCCGCTACCGTAACATATATGCATCTAACCCTAAAGGCATCGCTCTCTATCACTATGAAGGTAGCATCATATCCGCTGCCTTGATAAGCATGTCCTTGTGACCTTACATACACTACAGCACTGAGCATGGCATCAACTGCTGGTCAAGCAAACATTTGTTAAGCGAAATGGCGACACACCCTAGAAAGGGCATCCTA
>JAPPIL010000234.1 GCA_028877195.1 Pseudomonadota bacterium | reverse complement strand
TTCTCTTTCTAAAAGTTTTTGATCAAACTTTTTTCAAAAAGTTTGGAAGGTTTTGGTATGGGTGATTGGTGCGGTATGACCTTTCCTTATTTGTATGCGGAGGGCTTTCCCCAGCTTTGTTGCATAACTGGTTAAGCGCTAGCAAGTTAGTGCATAGCACGAGGTCTAGGAGGGGGGGCAGTGGGTTATCGTAATAAGATGAGTGCCAAGAGGCACTCATCTTATTACGAGCAAGCGACCGCCAATAGGCGACTATGTTGTTCGGATCAAAGCAGGTGCCCTTTGGCACATGCCTTGATCCGATGACCTGAAACAAACAGTCATTCTGTGTAGTTGTATGTGCCAACGCAGTTATGTGCCTACTGTGAAGTGTACTTATGCAACAAAGCCGCTTTCCCCCCTCCGCACCTCTCTCCCTCATGTGCGCAACCACCGACAGTCATTTACTTTTTTATAAAAAAAATTTATCAATCCAACTTTTGTTAATAACATAGTCATCAAGACCATAAATTAATAGAACAGGTCATGAACATGCGCCAACTAAACATAAGCACTGTGTTTATCTTGCTTTGCTGCTTTTTGTTGCTACCACCGACTACGTTCTCATCTCCTATCATCCGTCGGCTACCTTCGGTGGTTAAAAAGGTCAATCAAGTGGCTAGACAGCTTAAACAGAACCACACTGACTTTGCCAAGGAAATAGCCAAGATTAAAAAACAAACTGACAAGATGGTAGAGTCAGATATTTCAATGATCCAAAATCTAACCAAGGCTGATAACAAAAACGTCAATGGGGTATTGGCAAACCTAGATAATCTTGTCACCAAGAACCCGCCAGCAACACCCGCTCAGCTAGACGATATCGTTAACCTAATCAATCGCACAAAAACTTTCCTGCAGACCACCACTGATCAGTATGACCTAGTCATGAAGCATAACGCACAACTTGATGCAACGGTGTCTGAACTAAACCGAATACTCCCAGGGTTAACGCAATTACAACCACTAAAAAACGCTGCGTACCTGAAGTTGGCACGAGAAGCCTCGGAAAAAGCCCGAATCATCGAAGATACATTTGGCCAAATGTCTAATGCCACCGACAGGCAAAACATAGAGATTGCATATAACTTTATCTCGGACATCGTTGCGACACTTGCAACTTCAACAAACCATAAAGACATCAAAGAAAAAGCGGAACTCATAGGGGGTGTTGTCAATGTGGTGAAGGAAAATATTACCGCATTCACGAGTATTAATAATCGATCAACAAGCATGCACAACGCAAACAAAAGTTTATTAGACCCTGATAACGGTAAGATTGCCGAGATCAGCAAAAAACTTGATGAGTTGGCAACTACACAACAGCCACTGGATAAGCTACTAGCAGAAGCACCCATCGATCTCAACGTTGAGGCGGCAGACACTTTGTTGAGAAATGCCAAAGGCTATGCGCTAAACCTAGCTGAAGAAAACGGCATAACTGAACTGAAGCTGGATAATGGTGGCATCAAAGATATTTTGGATAACCACATCAATCTCAACGAATACAAAATAGAGCACTTCTCATTAGAAGATATGGAAGT
This sequence comes from Pseudomonadota bacterium, assembly GCA_028877195.1. Lineage (GTDB taxonomy): Bacteria > Bdellovibrionota_B > Oligoflexia > Oligoflexales > JAPPIL01 > JAPPIL01. The sequence continues at coordinate 959 of JAPPIL010000234.1, read as the reverse complement.
TGCTCTCCGCAACTTCAGTTCTGAAGAAGAAGTAGCATTTGTGGAAACTCTGGGAACAAACTGGCGACAGTATCTGTTTGTCATAGAAAATAGCAAAATTAGAGATGGTGAACGTCTGTTGTCGATGGAAGATTTGGAAGACAGCACCCTTATCCAAGATTTTGTCGCCCGCTACCTTGATAACCTCAACGAGGTCGTGCCCGAATATGAGCACCGTCTGCCTGCTAATCTGTTTGATGTGCATAGACACGATGGCAACATCGCACAAATCCTCAAACACAGCGAAACATATTCACAACAGCTAGGCGAGCTAAAGGCCAACGCCTTTCTGAACAACGAAGCCAAAGAAAGATTTTTGCGAGCACTAGAAGACCTCCGTCAAGCCAACGACGAGGACAGTCTGCTAGACCTGTATGATAAGCCAGCTGAGGAGTTAGCCGTTTATCGTCAAATAATGGAAGATGAGCTGGCAAGCATAGATAAGAGCATTGACAACATAAGCAATGCCTACGCAGAACGTCTGAAATCACTCTATGACGAGGAGTTGCATGCCTACGAATCTGCCCTGGGAAAGGTCTCGTCCAAAACAGATGCAAAACTCGCGAATCTCGACAAACAATATAACAGGCAGGAAGTCCCAATCCGACAAGCATTGCCCGCAACTAAACAAAGTGATGACCTCTTGCCAGAGAAACTTACATCTATACGAAATCTAACGATAGAACTGGTTGATCAACATAAGGACTACAAACCTGGATCAAAAACAATAGCAGAGATGGGCAGACTATACGTTCATTTAGGCTGGGAAATAGTAAAAGAAAATAGAAACCACCCATATCTAATAAAGACTATATTTAACCAAGAATTCAAGATATCCCTGCCCAGAGCGAGCGGCGATATTAGCAAGGGTGTTGCTGGCAATGTCTTCAAGCAGGTAAGGGGACTGCACATAGCAGAGG